>JAGOXX010000100.1:3088-5683 GCA_018059485.1 Aeromonadaceae bacterium
ATTAACGGACACTCAGTGTGGCCTTCAGGACGCTTTATTCAGTGATGAGAGCATATGAGTACATTTCACTACGATCCGCCCCGTGAACCCTTCCTCGACATCCTGTTCGAGGACGAGCACATCATGGTGGTCAACAAGCCCAGCGGCATCCTGAGCGTCCCCGGCAAGGCGGTCGAGCACTTCGACAGCATAGCCGCTCGGGTCAAGAGCCTCTATCCCGAGGGTGGCGCGGTCCATCGTCTGGACATGGGAACCTCAGGGGTGCTGGTCGTCGCCAAGACGGCGCAGGCCACCAGCGCCCTCGGCCGCCAGTTTCAGGATCGCAAGACCGAGAAGTACTATTATGCCTGGGTCTGGGGACAGATGGAGAAGCTCGAGGGCACCGTCGATCTGCCCCTGTGCGTTGACTGGGAAAACCGTCCGCGCCAGCAGGTCAACTTCGAGCATGGCCGCCGCGCCATCACCCACTACATCTGCCAGCGGGTCGAAGCCGACCGCTCTTTGGTCAAGCTCAAGCCAATCACGGGGCGCTCTCACCAGTTGCGTGTCCACATGATGGAGCTGGGCCATCCGATCCTCGGTGACCACCTCTATGCACCGCCCGAGGCCCAGGCTGCCGCCCCCCACCTCTATCTGCATGCCGCCATGCTCAGCTTCTATCATCCGATCAGCGGCCAAAAGCTGACCTTTGAAGCTCCCGCCCCCTTCCCGCTGTAACCAGCAGGATCAGTCCGATACCGGCTCTTTCGCCTCTGGCGACAAGAGCCTATTATCTCTTTGAATCAACAAGGAGAATCTTATGCGTCTGCGCTGGCTGTTGCTCTGGCTCATCATTCCATCCGGGTTACTGGCTGCCGAGGAGCCTGCCCCCGCCGATCAGCCGGATGATCAGCTCTATTGGCAGACCCAGGATTGGCAAGATGCGGGGCAAGCCAAGCAGATAGGCGATCAAGTCACCCTGCTGCACAAGAGCGATCAGGGCTACCGCCTGGGGTTGGCGTTGCTACTACCCGACTGGCAACAGGTGGCCGATCTGCTGCCGCTGAGCCGGGCCCTGAACCGTCAGGGCTTCGATACCCTGATCATGCTGCCAAACCCCACGCAGCTGACGCTGGATCCGAACGACGAGAAGGATCAGCTGGCGATCCAGGCCTTCAAGGAGCGCTGGCAATTGCGTCTGACCAGCCTGCAGGAAAACAGTGGCAGCGAGAGCGGCTACCAGCTGATGATAGCCGCGGGCAGCAGCGCCGCCTGGCTCGGCAACCTGCTGAGCAGCGAATCCATAGCCCCGCCGGATGCCCTGGTGCTGATCGATGCCTTCTATCCGGCAACCGATGCCAATCAGATTTTGGCCCATGACGTTGCGGCAGCCTCCTACCCGGTGCTCGATCTCTATCGGGATCAGCAGGTCAGCTGGCTAGATCAGGCCGCCAGCGAGCGTCGTCTGGCGGTGACCCGCAATGACAAACTCGATTGGCGGCAAGTCGCTATCCGCAGCCCCGGCGAGCGCGAGGAGCAACTCATCGGCTGGTTGCGCCATCTCGGCTGGAAATAACCCGACAGGAGCTCTCATGACCCCCTCAATCGTCTTTCTCGACCGCGACACCTTGCCACCGCGCATCCGGCTACGCCCGCCACACTTTGATCACCAGTGGCGAGACTACCCGGCCACGTCGCCAGAACAGGTCGTTGAACGGTTACAAGGCGCCCAGATCGCCATCGTCAACAAGGTGCGACTGGGCGAGGCAGAACTGAGTCAATTACCGGATCTGCGGCTCATCGCCGAAGCCGCCACCGGCTGCGACAACCTGGATCTGGCCGCCTGCCAACGCCACGGTATCGCCGTCTGCAACGTGCAGGGCTATGCATGCCATGCCGTCGCCGAACATGCGCTGGCCTTGATGCTGGCGCTGGCGCGCAATCTGCCAGCCTATCGCCATGCGTTGCAGGCCGGAGCTTGGCAACAGAGCCCCCATTTTTGCTATTTCGGCCCCCCATTGCACGATCTGGCTGGCAAGCGTCTAGGCCTCATCGGCAGCGGCGTGCTGGGCCAGGCGATGGCCCGTCTTGGGCAGGCGCTGGGCATGGAGGTCTGCTTCGCCGCCCGCCGCTATGGCACAGTTAACCACAACGGGCTCGGCTTCCATCAGACCAGTGGCGGATGCGAAGAGCGGCTGCCGCGGCTCCCGTTTGACGAGCTGCTCGCGAGCAGCGATGTGATCTCGTTGCACTGTCCGCTCAACGACGAGACCCGCAACATGCTGGGTTCACGGGAATTTGCACTGATGAAGCCCGGCGCCCTGCTCATCAACACGGCGCGGGGTGGTCTGGTCGATGAGGAGGCGCTGCTGGCGGCCTTGCTTGGCGGGCGACTGGGCGGAGCCGCTAGCGATGTCGCCCGGCGCGAGCCACCACAGCCGGATGATCCGCTGCTGCGGGCCCAAGAACTCCCCAATTTTATTCTGACCCCCCATGTCGCCTGGGCCAGCGACGAGGCGATGCAGCGGTTAGCCGATCAGCTCATCGACAACCTGGAGGCCTTCATGCGCGGCGAGTCGCTCCGTCGAGTACGGTAGACAAGCTGAGGGCGCCCCC
>JAGOXX010000101.1 GCA_018059485.1 Aeromonadaceae bacterium
AGCCAAACCGCCAGACAGACAATCAAGGTTACCAGGGTACTGACAAACATCAAAAATCCAACATTGGATTGCCCCCCGGGGATCCCACCCAAGTTGACACCGAACAAACCGGTCAGAAATGTTGCCGGTAAGAACACCATGGCCATGATCGACATGATGTAGGTGCGGCGGGTCATCGCCTCGGTCAGGAGGGCATTCATCTCATCGGCCAGCAAGGAGGTGCGCGCTATACTCGAATCCAGATCCTCCAGCCAACGCCCCAGCCGATCGGCAATCTCCTGCAGACGCCGAAGATCATCCAGCTCCAGCCAGCCCACCTTTTCATTTGCCAGACGACTGAACAGATCCCGTTGCGGTGCCAAATAACGACGCGAAACGATCAATTGGCGGCGGATATCCGCCAGATCGACACGATCCATGGTGCGCTCGCTGAGTAGATGCTCCTCGAGCACGGCGATCTTTTCCTGCAGCTCGTCGATGAAATCCCCGGCCTGCTCTGTGATGTGTTCGCAGAGATCGACCAGCCAATCGGCCGTATTCAACGGCCCCATGTTTTTCGCCAAATCCTGCATGATCTCGTCAACCGCAGGCACACGACGGCGTCGCGTCGAGACTATGATGCGCTCGCTGATATAGAAGCGCAGCGCCACCATCTGATCGGGCCGCTGCCCTTCGGTTGCATTGATACAACGCAACGTCAGTAACATGCCGCCATTGGCCTTGACCAATTTGGGGCGACTGCTATCCCCTTGTAGCGAGTCACGCACACCATCCGGCAACAAGGGGGATGTCTTGATCCACTCATAGGCATGCGGGGACGAATAATCCAGATGCATCCAAACATCATCGGCTGGTAATTCACAGCCGGGCTTCAACTTCTCGGCACCGCCTCGACCATCCAGTCGCAGAGCAAATACGACTGATGTGGGAATGTGATGACTCATACTCTTCCTCGCTCCACGGCCAGCGCCACGCACTTGGCATGACACGGGCAACCAATTTCATGGTCGTTGACCATGCCAACCGCCTGCATAAATGCATAGCAGATGGTACTACCCACAAAGCTAAATCCGGCTTTTTTCAGTGCTTTGGACATGGCATCCGACTCCGGCGTCGACGTCGGCGCCTCCCGCATGCTCGTCCAGTGGTTGATGCGTGTCTTGCCGCCGACAAAGCTCCAGAGAAACTCGGCAAAGTCGATCCCCGCCTGCTCCATCGCCAGATAGGCTCGTGCATTCTTGATGATGGACTGCACCTTGAGCCGATTGCGGATGATGCCGCTATCTTGCAATAACCGCTCGACGTCGGCCTCGGTAAAGGCAGCAATAAGCACAGGCTCAAAATTGGCAAAGGCGCGGCGATAGCTGGCCGTTCGCTTCAGTATCGTGATCCACGAGAGTCCGGCCTGCTGCCCATCCAGACAGAGCTTCTCAAACAACTCAAGGCTGCCGTTCACCGGCTGACCCCACTGCTGGTCATGATAAGCAATATACTCCGCATCCTGGGTTACCCAGGGACAACGACCTTGCATGCTCAACTCCTCCTGCCACGGTGCCCCAACCGATTGCGCCAATCAGCATCGAAATCGCGCGCCTATTCACCGATCAGAACATGGGTCATAGCCTGAGGCAAGTAAAGCCAGCCAGCTAACTCCCTCATCTGGTGGGTAAAAATCGACCTCAGTACCAAATTCACCACCACCAACGGCATACAAGAGCAGGCTTGCCAGAATGGCGACAATCCAGTCTCGATGCGTTAAACTGTCACCCCTCAATTTTTAGTAGTGCATGTTTCCGCGCGGTATGGTAAGAAACATGGACCGTTACCCAGCTTAAATTGCTGATTTAATTAGGTTTCTATCTAATGTCACAGAAATTCGATATCAAGACCTTCCAGGGACTGATCCTGACCCTCCAAGACTATTGGGCCAGGCAAGGTTGCGTTATCGTGCAACCCCTCGATATGGAGGTGGGGGCCGGTACATCACATCCGATGACGTTTTTGCGGGCTATTGGCCCAGAGCCGATGAACTGCGCCTATGTGCAACCATCCCGTCGCCCCACTGACGGACGCTACGGGGAGAACCCGAACCGTCTGCAGCACTACTACCAGTTTCAGGTCATTCTCAAGCCCTCCCCGGCGAACATCCAGGAACTCTATCTTGGCTCGCTGCGTGAGTTGGGTTTCGATCCGTTGGTGCATGACATCCGCTTCGTCGAAGACAACTGGGAAAACCCGACGCTGGGTGCTTGGGGTCTGGGCTGGGAAATCTGGCTGAACGGCATGGAAGTCACCCAATTCACCTACTTCCAGCAGGTGGGCGGCTTGGAGTGTGCACCGGTGACCGGTGAAATCACCTATGGTCTGGAACGTCTGGCCATGTATATCCAGGGCGTCAACAGCATCTATGAACTGGTATGGGCGGATGGTCCGCTGGGCAAAATCACCTATGGTGATGTGTTCCATCAAAATGAAGTTGAACAGTCTACCTACAACTTTGAACATGCGGACGTTCCGTTCCTGTTCCAGATGTTCGATCAGTGTGAAAAAGAGTGTCAGCACCTGTTGAACCTGGAAGTTCCGCTACCATTGCCAGCCTATGAGCGCATCCTGAAGGCCGCTCATGCATTCAACCTGCTGGATGCTCGTCACGCCATCTCCGTGACCGAACGCCAACGCTACATTCTGCGGATCCGGACGCTGTCCAAGGCCGTGGCAGAGGCGTATTACGCAGCCCGCGAAACGCTGGGATTCCCGATGTGTAAGGATAAGGTGTGAGCATGGTAACTGAGAATCTGTTGATCGAACTCGGCACCGAAGAGCTGCCGCCAAAAGCCCTGCGCAAACTGGCCGAAGCTTTCGCCGAGAATTTCACGCAAGAATTGACCAAGGCCGAACTGGCCTTTGAGCGAGTCGAGTGGTTCGCCGCGCCGCGCCGTCTAGCACTCAAGGTGCACAAACTGGCCGCAACCCAACTCGATAAGCAGGTCGAAAAACGTGGTCCAGCCGTCAATGCTGCTTTTGTTGATGGCAAGCCAACACCGGCAGCAGTCGGCTGGGCCCGCTCCAATGGCATCGAGGTCGAACAGGCCAAGCGTCTGGTAACCGACAAGGGTGAATGGTTGGTTTTCCACGCCACCATCGCCGGGCAACCAACCAAGAACCTGATCGCCCCGATGACGGCCGCAGCGCTCGCCGCGCTGCCAATCCCCAAGCTGATGCGTTGGGGCGCCTCCCGCACGCAATTCGTGCGTCCGGTGCATACCCTCTGTCTGCTGTTTGGTGGTGAGCTGGTAGCCGGTGAGGTGTTGGGGCTGCAATCAGCTCGCGTCATCCGCGGCCACCGTTTCATGGGCGAAGCCGAGTTCGAAATCGAGCACGCCGATCAGTACCCGGGTCTGCTCGAAGAGCGCGGCATGGTGATTGCCGACTTCGAACGCCGCAAGGCCTTCATTAAGGCTGGCGCCGAGAAGGCCGCCGAAGCGTTGGGCGGCATCGCCGATATCGAGGAGTCACTGCTCGAAGAGGTTACCTCTCTGGTTGAGTGGCCTGTGATTCTGACCGCTTCGTTTGAAGAGAAGTTCCTAGCCGTTCCAGCCGAAGCTCTGGTTTACACCATGAAGGGTGACCAGAAGTACTTCCCGGTCTATGACAAGGCCGGCAAGCTGATGCCTAACTTCATCTTCGTCAGCAACATCGACTCCAAAGACCCGAGCCAGATCATCTCTGGTAACGAACGGGTGGTGCGTCCTCGCCTCTCCGATGCCGAGTTTTTCTTCAAGACCGACAAGAAGCAGCCACTGGCCGCCCGTCTTGAGAGTCTGGAAACCGTACTGTTCCAACAACAGTTGGGAACCCTGAAGGACAAATCCGTTCGTATCGCCGAACTGGCTGCCTTCATTGCGCCGCGCATCGGTGCCGACGTCGAACACGCTACTCGTGCCGGTTTGCTCTCCAAGTGTGACCTGATGACCAACATGGTCATGGAGTTTACCGATACCCAAGGGGTCATGGGGATGCACTATGCTCGTCACGATGGTGAAGCTGAAGATGTTGCCGTCGCCCTGAATGAGCAGTACATGCCCCGCTTCTCCGGCGATGCCCTGCCGACAGGCCTGGTCGCCAGCGCCGTCGCCATTGCCGACAAACTCGACTCCCTGGTCGGTATCTTCGGTATCGGTCAGGCTCCCAAGGGGGACAAGGATCCCTTCGCCCTGCGTCGTGCGGCGATTGGTGCCCTGCGCATCATAGTCGAGAAGAAGCTAGAGCTCGATTTGGCTGACCTGGTTGCCAAGGCGACCGAGTTGTATGGCAGCAAGCTGACCAACGCCAAGGTTACCGATGAGGTGATCGACTTCATGCTGGCTCGTTTCCGTGCCGCTTATCAGGAAGAGGGGATCGATGTGGATGTGGTTCAGGCCGTTCTGGCTCGCCGCCCCACTCGTCCGGCCGACTTTGACAAGCGCGTCAAAGCCGTTAGCCACTTCCGCACCCTGGAAGCAGCCGAGGCTCTGGCCGCAGCCAACAAGCGAGTCTCCAACATCCTGGCCAAGTTTGATGGCACCTTGAATGCGGCCGTCAACACGGCACTGCTGCAAGATGCCGCCGAGCAGGCACTGGCTAGCAAGGTTGCCGAGCTGGAACTCCAACTGGCACCTCTGTTTGCGGCAGGTGACTACCAGCAGGCTCTGACTGCCCTCTCCAGTCTGCGCGAAGTCGTTGATACCTTCTTCGAGCAGGTCATGGTTATGGCCGATGACGAGGCCTTGCGCCTGAATCGCCTGACGCTGCTATCCCGCCTGCGCAACCTGTTCCTCGAAGTTGCCGATATTTCAGTGTTGCAGAAGTAACCATCTGAAATATAAGAGACAAAGACCCGGTTATCCGGGTCTTTTTGTTTTTACGCAGCAAAATTGATGACCAGGTTACCAGGCAATCTCTCAGGGCACTGTTTCACGTGAAACAACTTTTTCTGCGACCTGCTTGACTAATCAGCGCCACAGGTTAAAACAGATCCCCTGGTTATTTCCGTTTAACCCTTTACCCGTTTGGATTTGGACACTCGTACATGGACTTCTCGCTGTTTGGCCGTAAATTCACCCGTCACGCCGGTATCACCCAACTCATGGATGACTTGAATCAAGGACTCCTGGACCCGAACGCCATCATGCTGGGCGGGGGCAATCCGGCGGCCATTCCAGCCATGCTGCAGGCCTTCGAGGCTGAGGCCGGCCACCAATTGGCAAACGGTGAACTACTGAAGTCGATGATTAACTACGACGGCCCCCAAGGCAAAGACAAGTTCACCACGGCCCTCGCCGATCTCCTGAAGCGAGAATATGGCTGGAATATCAGTGCCAAGAACATAGCGCTGACCAATGGTAGCCAAAATGCATTCTTCTACCTGTTTAACTTGCTGGCAGGTGAATTTGCCGATGGCCGCAAGAAAAAGGTGCTGTTCCCGCTGGCTCCAGAATATATCGGTTACGCCGACTCAGCCCTGTGTGAGGAGATGTTTGTAGCCTGCAAGCCCAGCATCAAGCTGCTGGATAACGGACTCTTCAAGTACCAGGTCGACTTCGATGCGCTGGAAATTGGTGATGATGTTGGCTTGATCTGCGTCTCTCGCCCGACCAATCCAACGGGTAACGTGTTGACCGATGA
>JAGOXX010000102.1 GCA_018059485.1 Aeromonadaceae bacterium
TGGAGGAGTCCACCATGATGGGCACCTTGCAGATATCCGGCTCGGTGGCGATGAGATTGAGGAAGCGCACCATGCAGGCCTCGGCATCGAGCATCCCCTCATCCATGTTGATGTCGATGATCTGGGCGCCGCTCTCTACCTGCTGACGGGCAATATCCAGCGCTTCGTCGTAATTCTCTTCCTTGATCAGGCGCTTGAACTTGGCCGAACCGGTGACGTTGGTCCGCTCACCCACGTTGACGAACATGGACTCCGACGTGATGGTCAACGGCTCCAGCCCCGACAAGCGACAAGCCACCGGGATCTCAGGTAAGGCACGGGGTTTACATCCGGCCACCGCCTTGGCCATGGCGGCGATATGGGCTGGCGTGGTACCACAGCAGCCTCCCACCATGTTCAGAAAGCCGGACTGTGCCCACTCGCGGATATGCTCCGCCATCTCGTCGGCTTCCAGATCATAGCCACCGAAGGCGTTGGGCAGACCGGCGTTGGGATGCACGGAGACATAGGTCTCGCTGATGCGGGAGAGCTCCTCCACATACTGACGCAGCTCCTTGGGGCCCAGCGCACAGTTGAGACCAAAGGAGAGAGGCTGGGCATGGCGCAACGAGTTATAGAAGGCTTCGGTGGTCTGTCCCGACAGGGTACGACCGGAGGCATCGGTAATGGTGCCGGAGATCATCACCGGCAGGCGATAACCCAGCTCATCAAACACACTCTCCACCGCAAAGACCGCCGCCTTGGCGTTCAGGGTATCGAAGATGGTCTCGATCATGATGATATGAGCCCCGCCCTCGATAAGCGCCCCGGTGGACTCCATGTAAGCGGCCACCAGCTCGTCGTAGGTGACGTTACGGGCACCGGGATCGTTCACATCCGGCGAGATCGAGCAGGTACGGTTGGTGGGGCCGAGAATACCGGCGACAAAGCGCGGCTTGGCTGGATCCTTGGCCGTCCACTCGTCGGCCACCTCTCGAGCCAACCGGGCCGCCTCGCGGTTGATCTCGGCACTGAGATCTTCCATATGGTAGTCGGCCATGGCGATACGGGTAGCATTGAAGCTGTTGGTCTCGAGAATATCGGCACCGGCTGCCAGGTAGGCCTCGTGGATCTCACGGATCACCTGAGGCTTGGTCAGCACCAGCAGGTCATTATTCCCCTTGAGATCACTAGGCCAGGCGGCAAAACGGTCACCGCGATAATCGGCCTCCTTCAGCCCATAGCTCTGAATCATGGTTCCCATGCCACCATCGATCAGCAGGATACGCTCCTGCAGACAGTGGTCGAGTTGGGTGTTGGTAGGCGTTCCTTGCGCATATACTGCCACGGGCTTGTCCTCTTCGTACTGCATAGCCTGCCGCGCACTTTCTTGTCGCGACAGGCAAAATTGAATTCAGGTGGGCATCACTCTGGATGCAGAATGGTGCCCGACACCTGGCCAAGCATCAACAGTGCCGACACAGGGTAAAAAATAGGAGTTACTGATGAACGATGCCCCCTCTTACACCACCTTTGCCCAGCGGGTTTATCTGGTGGTTGCCGCGATTCCTTATGGTCGAGTCGCCACCTACGGCACCATTGCCCGCCTAGCCGGTTCGCCTCGCGCCGCCCGCCAGGTCGGCGGCATCCTCTGCCAACTTCCCGAGGGGACAAGTCTGCCTTGGCACCGGGTTGTAAACCGCTTTGGCACCCTGTCGCTCGGCGGTGATGGCTATCAGCAACAGCTGGCTCGACTGCAACAGGAAGGATTACTCCTGCAACCATCCGTCCCCATCGACCTCAGCCTCTCTGGTTGGCAGGGTGACTAACCCAGCCCCATCCTAATCAAGCCAGATTGGCTAAATCAAACGGCGTGTTCTGGTACACGTAGTAATTGAGCCAGTTGGCAAACAACAGATGACCATGGCTGCGCCAGGTCGCACGCGGAGTCTGATTGGGGTCATCGTTACGATAATAATTTTTCGGCATCTGGGGATCGATGCCGGCCTGAGTATCACGCACAAATTCGTTATGCAAAGTGTTGGCATCATACTCCGGGTGACCAGTCACATAGACTTGCCGACAATCAGGGCTGACTGCCAGATAAACCCCTGCTTCTTCCGATTCAGCGAATACCCGCAGATCGGTATGCGCCCGGATAAAGTCGCCCTCGAAGCTGGCATAGCGGGAGTGAGGAGCCAGGAAGTGATCGTCAAAACCACGCACCAGAGGATCCAACTCAACCAGTCGACAGTGCTCATAGACACCGGAGAGCTTCACCTCACGAGTCTGCTTTTCCAGACCATAGATGACTTTGAGTGCAGCCTGGGCCGCCCAACAGAGAAATAGAGTGGAGGTGACATGCTGCCGCGACCACTCAATGATCTCGACCAGGGTATCCCAGTAGACCACATCCGCAAATTGCGTCAGCCCGAGCGGGGCCCCTGTAATGATCAGACCGTCGTAACGATTATGTTTTACTTGGGAGAAGTCGTGATAAAAGGTATCCAAATGCGCCTTTGGCGTATTCTTCGACTCCCGATCGTCGATGCGCAACAGATCGACATGCACCTGAAGCGGTGAATTGGAGAGCATGCGCATCAACTGAATTTCCGTCTCGATTTTCTTGGGCATCAAGTTCAGCAACAAGACTCGCAATGGCCGGATATCCTGATGCAGAGCTCGGCTCTCCGTCATGACAAAGATGTTTTCCGCACTTAGTACCTCAGCTGCGGGCAAGCGATCCGGGATCTTGATTGGCATGGTTTACTTCCTGTACGACAACAGTAAAAACGTCTGGACATCCAGAAATCTACACTAGTCGATGGCCTTCTGTCACCACTTAGCATGAGCACGATTGCTTAAGGTAGATGGCTTTTTCTTCTTATAACAACGTCATATCTGGCAAAATACGCCTTTGATTGTGTACTCTGACAACATGACCGGCATAAAAATTTCCGTCGACCGACTTCAGATCGGTAATTACATCAAGCTTCCGCTCAGTTGGAAGGATCACCCGTTTCTGTTTTCCAGCTTCCTGATCAAGACCCAGGAAGAGGTCGAGCTGATCCGGCGACTAGGGTTAAAGCAGGTCATCATCTTTCCAGATAAATCCCCGGCCCCCCCCAAGCCCATCCAGGCCACAAGTAGTAGCGAGGAGCCGACACAAGATGCCCTGCTCGATGATATGGAAAGTAAACTCGCGGCGGAAAAAGAGCGGCGAATCGAGCAACTCAAACAATATCGCCGCAACCTGCAGCGCAGTGAAAAGGCCTTCGAGCGTTCATTGACACAGCTGCGCAATCTGATGGTCAAGCTACAAACCCGGCCGTTGACAGCCATTAGCGAGGCTCAGGAGCTAGTCGGCAGTATAGTTTCCCAACTCTTGAGCACTGACGAAATGGTCTTGCACCTGATGTCAGATTCACCAGAGAGTGAAAGTATCTATTACCACTCCCTCAACGTCTCGATCTTGAGCATGATGCTGGCCAAGGAGGCTGGCTTTACGGAGGAGGAGATGAAGCTGGTTGGATTCGCCGCACTGATGCACGATGTCGGAATGCTGCGGATCCCCACGCAAATACTGCGCAAGAGTGAGCCCCTGACCAAACCAGAGCAAAACCTGCTCAAGCAACATACCCGCTACGGTTATGAACTGCTGGACCTGACCAAGGATTGCTCTGAAGCAGCCAAGAGCGTCGTGCTACATCACCATGAACGACTGGATGGCAGCGGTTACCCCGATGGCCTGAAAGGCGAGAAAATTGATAAATTGACGCAGATGGTTGCTATGGTCGATGAGTACGACGAACTCTGCCATCCACAGGATCAGTCCAAGGCCAAAGTTCCACACGCCGTCTTGTCGTTTCTTTTTAAACATAAAACGAAGCAGCTCAACAAGGATTACATTGGTCTACTAGTCAAACAGCTGGGTATTTATCCGCCTGGCAGCGTCGTGCAGCTCTCCAATGGGCAGGTCGGTCTCGTGATGTCGGTCAACCCGAAGCGGCTGCTGTTCCCCAGCGTCTTGATCTATGATCCTGCAATCCCTCGGCATGAAGCCCCCATCATCGATCTCGAAGACGTTGGACTCTCTATCGGTAAAGTCATAGCCCCAGCTCGGCTACCCAAGCCGGTATTTGAATACCTGAATCCGCGCACACGTATCAGCTTTTACTTCGACCACAGCAATATTTCTCCGCACACCTAAGGCATCAAAACGATCGAATATAATTCTGCTTCCCTGTGACTATAAGATTGCATACCCTCTGAAAACAGCGGGTCCAATCTCGGAAAACAGCAATAATAAACGCAGGGGAATAAGAGCTGATGATTATTGAAATCATATCTACTGGCGATGAAGTATTAACTGGCTTCGTCGTCGACACCAACTCCGCATGGCTCTGCCAGCGACTTCTGGATCATGGATGGCAAGTTCGACGCCGGCAGACTGTCGGCGATCGGATGGATGATCTGGTCAGCGTATTGAAAGAACGGGGGCAGATCGCTGATGTCATTCTGGTCAATGGCGGATTAGGCCCAACCTCGGATGATAAGACCACAGAAGCAGCAGCCCTCGCGGCAGGCGTAGAGCTCGAACTAAGAAGTGAGTGGCTGGAATTGTTGAAGGATCGCTACGCAGCCCGCGACCGCATCATGCCGCACAGCAACAGCAAACAAGCCATGCTGCCCGCAGGGGCACAGATAATACCCAACCCTATTGGAACTGCATGTGGCTTCGTCATGACGATCGGACGGGCTCGCTGCTATTTTACTCCTGGTGTTCCATCAGAATTCAAACGCATGGTAAATGAACAAATACTGCCAGACTTAGGGTATCAGGGTCAGAAAGGTAACACAGAAGTCCGCCGCTACTTCACGTTCGGAGTTTCAGAATCATCTCTGAGCGATCGCCTCGATACTCTCAGTTGGCCAACGCATATCGAGCTAGGCTACCGCTCCTCTATGCCCATCATCGAAATCAAGCTAATCAGTCAACAAGCCGATCAAACCGATTTTACCAGTGCCGAAGCTCAACTGCTCGACGTGATCACGCCATATCTGGTAGCACGACAAGAACTCAACTTACCTGCCGAGCTCAGTGAGAAATTGGCATCGAGACCACTCAAGATCTATGAACAGGGCACAGCAGGTATCGTTCTTTCTACACTGGCCAAAGAGCTCCCGGAGCTGACAGGCCGCATCGAATCTTTACCCGTATCGGCAGCCAGCTTGCTCGCCAGGATCCAGGAGGAAAACCAACTTACTTTGGCAATAGGTTCAGAAACTAATCAAGGGATCTCTATTGCACTGTGGGATGGTAAGAAAGGAGCATCTCAGACGCTACGAGTGAGCATCCAAAATCCCAGCCTACGGCATGGGATCATCGCCTTTGCCGCACAAGACATGCTGCGTCGCTATCTGAATAATGAGGCGATACTAGGTAGTTATGAAACCCTGCAACGTACCGACGAAGTCATTGCGTAGTAGATATCTATCAATTTCCGTTGTTGTTGGCTGAAAAACAAAAACCCCGCCGAAGCGGGGTTTTTCTTTATCGTGGTGCTGATACCCAGAGTCGAACTGGGGACCTCACCCTTACCAAGGGTGCGCTCTACCAACTGAGCCATATCAGCACGTATCTCGTGCGATATCCGGTCTGACCGTATATCTAA
>JAGOXX010000103.1 GCA_018059485.1 Aeromonadaceae bacterium
AAGATGTTGTTCTTCTCGGTGAAGAAGGAGACGCGACGAGCCTGAGGGCGATCCAGATTGGTATCGACGGAGATCAATACCTGCTTGTTCAGGGTGAGCATCTTGGGCTGACTCTGGCTGATGGATGTTTGCAGTTCCTGACTGACCTTGTTGGTGAAGTCGCCGAGGATCTGGTTCATCAGCTCACCCATGACGTTACCGACTTCATCGGACGTGTGGAGCGTCGCCAGCTCTTCCTTCGGGATCCCCATGTTCATCAGGTAGTTCTGGTAGACCTCCAGCGCCGCGCTGGCGGTAAAGTTGATGACTACCAGGCCGGAAAATGCACCATCAAACAGCACAAAACAACCGATGTCTGGACGCAAACAGGTTTTGCTGATGCGTTGCACCATCGGGGAGTAGTTCACCTCGTGCCGGGTTGCCTCAGTCAGAACACTGCTGACGGAGTGGCAGAGTTTCAGAAGAATGTCTTCAGTCGAAATCGGGGCGTTCTTTTTTTTCTTCATCATGATGCGTGTACCAGGAGGGGCATGCCTCGCCCTCCCGTGAGGCCAGTGACAACAAAGTTGTCACCGATGGTGGTAATTCTGCTTTTGAGTATGGCAGACGAGATGGCGAGCTGTTGCGATCTCGCCGATCTTCTTAGGGTTTGGCTTGACCGCTGCCGCGGCGACGCAGGGCCTCGAGCACTATCTTGAATTGATAGGGCATGATGAGCAGTAGGCCACTAACCAGCAGAACCGGTGTGTAGTAGGGGAACTGCCAGGCTTCGGGCATCAAGTGTAACCAACCAAAATGTTCAACTATGCCCCACAGCATCAGCAGGGATCCGATCATATCGAGGATCAACAATGGTAAGGGGGCTTTCAGGGGCTGATTCATATCCACTCCGTGGTTAAACGTCATCACAGGAGCTTCAGCATACCCTGTGCCGAGTTGGTTGTGCATGCTGTCGGCCATGAAAGTGGCCTTTTTTGGCCTATTGTTGTGGAGGAATTTGGGCGCTTGTCCCTTTCATGTCACAATGTCGCCCCAATGGCCGAACCGGCCGAACTATTCACGTATTGGTAACCCGGAGATCATCATGGCTGCCACGCAGAAGCCCAATCAGGCACCGTCCAAAGGCAAAAGCTTCAAGAGAAATGAGTCGCAAGATAGCGCCCATGCCGCGCGTCAGCGCAAACGGGATGCCAAGCGCAAGGGGCTGAAGGCTGGTTCTCGCCAAGCTGCTGCACAAGATAATGGTGGTTCAAACCAGGCTGGGCAGAAGAAAGACCCGCGCATCGGTTCACGCAAACCAGTTCCTCTGGTGGTGGCTGAGTCTAAGAAACCAACTGTTAGCAAGCCGGCCAAGCCGAGCAAGACACCAGAGCAGATTGCCGAACAATTGGCCAAACAGCAGCAATTGAAGTTGGAGCAGGAGTTGGCCGCCATCGAAAATGACGAGCGTCTGAACCTGCTGCTCGATCGTCTGGATGATGGTCAGAGCGTTTCGGCGGATGATGAAGCCTGGCTGGATGCCAAGTTGGCTCGGCACCAGGAGCTGCTCGCCGAGTTGGGGATCGATGATGAGGACGAGGATGAACAGCAACCTTCGCCCGACGATCTGTTGCAGCGTTTCATCGACGATGATTTCGATCCCAGCGAGATCGATCCTGAGTTCAAGCGCAGCAAGAAGTAATGGCTCTGTCGCGCCCTCCCTGGCGCGACGAGTCAGCTCGGCGCTACCCAGTCGTTGTCGAGAGTGAGCGACTATTCGGAATCGCTAATTAGCCGTATATCAGATCGAGGAGGATGAGCGTGCAGTTTGAAAAATTGGTATGGGATGACGCGCTCATCCAGAAATACAACTACAGTGGTCCGCGTTACACCTCCTATCCTACGGCACTGGAGTTTTCCGAATCATTTGGTTACCCGGACTTTCTGGCCGCTGCTGCTCAGTATCCGGAGCGTCCGCTGTCACTGTATGTGCATATCCCCTTCTGCCACATGCTTTGCTATTACTGCGCCTGCAACAAGATAGTCACCCGGCAGACCGACAAGGCGGCCGAGTACCTGCGTTATCTGGAGCAGGAAATGGCCCATCTGGCGCCGTTCTTTGCCGGCCGCACCGTGACTCAGTTGCACTGGGGTGGCGGGACGCCGACCTATCTGAAACCGGACGAGATCCGCCAGCTGATGGCGATGCTGCGTCGCTATTTTCAGTTTGCCGATGAAGGGGAGATCAGCATCGAGGTTGATCCGCGCGAGATCGACCTCTCGCTGCTGGATGTTCTCAAGGAGGTTGGATTCAACCGCCTGAGCCTAGGGGTGCAGGACTTTGACAAATCGGTGCAGGTCGCGGTCAACCGGGTGCAGGATAACGACTTCATCCGTGCCTTGTTGCTGCGCGCCAAGGAGCTTGGCTTCCGCTCGACCAATCTGGATCTGATCTACGGCTTGCCGCTGCAAACTCGGGCCAGCTTCCGTCATACGTTGGAGCAGGTGGTACAGACGGCACCGGCGCGACTCTCCATTTTCAACTATGCCCATTTGCCGAGCCGCTTTGCCGGTCAGCACAAGATCAAGGATGAGACCCTGCCGCCACCGGCCGAGAAGCTGGCGATACTGCAGGAGACCATCGAGTACCTGACGGGAGAGGGTTATCAGTATATCGGTATGGATCACTTCGCCCTGCCGGATGATGAGCTGGCCGTGGCGCAACGTGAGGGTAAGCTGCACCGCAATTTTCAGGGCTACACCACCCAAGGAGAGTGTGATCTGCTCGGTCTGGGGGTCTCTTCGATCAGCATGCTCGGTGATGCCTATTCGCAGAATCAAAAAGATCTGAAGCTCTATTATGCCGCTGTGACGGCCCAGGGGCAGGCGCAGTGGAAAGGGTGCGCCTTGAACCATGATGATCGGATACGGCGTGATGTCATCAAGCAACTGATCTGCAACTTCCAGCTCTCCTTTGCCGAGATATCCGAGCGATATGCACTCGATTTCAAAGGCTATTTTGCCCAGGACCTGGCCTTGCTGCGCCCCTTTATCGAGGATGGCCTGGTGGCCATGGACGAGGCGGGGATCCGGGTCAGTTCGACGGGGCGTTTGCTGATCCGCAACATCTGCATGTGCTTTGACACCTATTTGCGCGAACGTGCCCGTCAGCAGCAGTTCTCCCGGGTGATCTGAGTTTATCGCCACTCGATTGCGACGGCGCCGATGGCGCCGTTTTTATTGCCGTAGGGGAGGCGATCACCATCATTGCGCCGTTATTGTGCGATGGGGGTCTGATGTGAGCCTAGGCCCGATCTCTCCGTTGCCGCCGTCCCCGTCTTGAGGGGCTCTGAAAAGGTTCCTTTCTGCAACATCTCACTCTGAATTCGCCAAGCCCGGTGAACTTTTACACGGAAAAACAAAACCGCCGAAGAAGTAAATTCCATAAAGACCCGGAGTGGCTAGTTGCATGTCTGTCGAATTGCTGTGTTTGCCAGGGTAACGTGTTGGCTTTGTGCTTTTAATTGGTGTTCTGTTTTGGTGAAAAAACTGCATTTTCTGTTCGTAAACTAGCTTATATCGCGCACTTTTTAATAAAAATCCATATGTATCAACGCGTTGTGTTTTTGGCATATTGTTTGCTGTTTCAGCGGTGGTTCATGGTCTCATCATCTGCGCAGCGCAAAGATGCTGGGTGTGCTAGCTATTAATGCAATGGATACCAAAACAATCTGCTGGAAGTTCATTGTCTGCACCAATTACAGGAGTTCATATGATTATCGGCGTCCCCAAGGAAATTAAGATCAGAGAGTATCGCGTTGGCCTGGCTCCAGCCTCGGTGCGCGAATTGGTTGAACGTGGTCATAGCGTGCTGGTTGAGACCCAGGCCGGTACCGGCATCGGCATGAGCGATGAGGATTATCGTCAGGCGGGTGCCGAGGTTGTACTGTCGGCCAGTGATGTGTTTGCCCGCAGCGAGATGATTGTCAAGGTCAAAGAGCCTCAGTTGAGTGAGTGCCAGCTGCTGCGGCCAGGGCAGATCCTGTTCACCTATCTGCATCTGGCTCCGGATCCGGAGCAGGCCAAGGCATTGATGGCTAGCGGAGCAACCTGTATTGCCTATGAAACAGTGACCTCGGCGAGCGGTGGTTTGCCATTGCTAGCTCCTATGTCGGAAGTGGCGGGTCGGATGGCGATTCAGGCGGGTGCCTATTTCCTGGAGAAGCCCCATGGTGGCCTGGGCGTTCTGCTGGGTGGTGTGCCGGGTGTGGCTCCGGCCAAGGTGGTGATTCTCGGGGGCGGTGTCGTCGGTTCCCATGCCGCCATGATCGCCGTCGGCATGGGTGCCGAGGTCTGGGTTCTGGATCGCAACGTCGATGTGTTGCGCAATCTGTGGCGTCAATACGGTAGCGCCATCAATACGCAATTTGCCACCCGCGACGCCATCGAGGCCCACTGCGAGAATGCCGATCTGGTGATTGGTGGGGTTCTGGTGCCGGGAGCCTCGGCTCCCAAATTGCTGACGCGCGCCATGCTCAAGCGAATGAAGGCAGGCTCCGTGGTGGTCGATGTGGCGATCGATCAGGGTGGCTGCTTTGAAACCTCCCACGCCACAACCCACGATGAGCCAACCTATCTGGTCGATGGTGTCATTCACTACTGTGTGGCGAATATGCCCGGTGCCGTGCCGCGTACCTCCACCTTTGCGCTCAATAATGCCACCTTGCCCTATGCGCTCGCGTTGGCCGACAAGGGGCTGGATGCCTTGCGTCAGGATGGACATCTGCGCAATGGTTTGAACGTGTTCCAGGGGCAGATTACCCATGCCGGCGTTGCCGAGTCTCTGGGTTGCAGTTATCTGGATCCCGTGGCGGCGCTGAATAGTTAACAGACTGCACTTCATCACGCGGCAGAGGCCGGGGGCTACAAGTGCTGCCCGGTCGTCGTGGTGAGAGACTTGCTATTCGGAGCCAGGCTATTTAGCCCAGAGAGAGCCCTTTCCTGCGGGATTGGGCTCCCTATTCCTGATTTCGTCCGGAACATCCTAAAAATGTGGTCATATCCCGGGCAGCCAACGCGGTTGCGTACTATAGAACATAGCGACTCTTGAGATTAAAGGAGATTGTTATGTCGAAGTGTCTGACCATGCTGGCTCTCGGCGTTGCCGTGGTGCTGGGAGGGTGTGCCAATAGCGATAGCTATTCGGGGGATGTCTATAGCGCCAACCAGGCCAAGACGGTACAGACTGTCTCCTACGGAACCATCACGGCGACTCGAGCGGTCCGGATCCAGGGCGGCGATGAGAACTCTGTGCTCGGGACCGTAGCTGGTGGCGTGCTGGGTGGTGTTCTGGGGAGTGCAATTGGTGGTGGCAAGGGACAGGATATTGCCACGGTTGCTGGGGCCATCGGTGGTGCCGCTGCCGGTAAGGCGGCAGGGGATAAACTTAATCAGGTTGATGGCGTCGAGATTGAGATCAAAAAAGAGAATGGTGACAGCGTCGTTGTGGTGCAGAAAGCCAATCCGGCATTCGTTCCCGGGAAGCGGGTTCGCATGGTGCAATCCGACGGCAAGACCAATGTCTCTGTGGTGGAGTAGCCATCCATGATAGGCAAAAGGCCCCGCGGGGCCTTTTTTCAT
>JAGOXX010000104.1 GCA_018059485.1 Aeromonadaceae bacterium
GGA
The DNA here is from genome assembly GCA_018059485.1 of Aeromonadaceae bacterium. Lineage (GTDB taxonomy): Bacteria > Pseudomonadota > Gammaproteobacteria > Enterobacterales > Aeromonadaceae > Pseudaeromonas. The sequence goes on from JAGOXX010000104.1 coordinate 4, forward strand.
TCCTTACCGGAGAAGGCACCGCCACCGTGACGGGCCATGCCGCCGTAGGTATCGACGATGATCTTGCGACCGGTCAGACCGCAATCGCCCATGGGGCCGCCGATGACGAAACGGCCGGTCGGGTTGATGAAGTATTTGGTGTTGTGGTTCAGCCACTCCTTCGGCAGGACTGGCTTGATGATCTCTTCTTGGACGGCTTCAACCAGATCGTCGTGGCTGATGTCTTCGCGGTGTTGGGTGGAGAGCACCACAGCATCTATGCCCTGGATCTTGCCGTTGCTGTCGTAGGCGAAGGTGATCTGGCTCTTGGCGTCCGGGCGCAACCAGGGCAGCACGCCACTCTTGCGCACCTCGGACTGGCGTTTGACCAGCAGGTGGGCATAGGTGATGGGGGCGGGCATCAGCACTTCGGTCTCATTGGTGGCATAACCAAACATCAGCCCCTGGTCGCCGGCACCCAGCTCTTTCGGGTCTTTGCGGTCGACGCCACGGTTGATATCTGGAGATTGTTTGCCGATGGCGCTGAGAACGGCGCAGGAGTTGGCATCAAAGCCCATGTCAGAGTGGACATAGCCGATGTCGCGGACGGTTTGACGCACCAGCTCTTCGATATCGACCCAAGCGGAGGTGGTGATTTCGCCGCCTACAAGCACCATGCCGGTCTTGACGAAGCTCTCACAGGCCACTCGGGCCATGGGATCCTGAGCCAGAATGGCATCCAGCACCGCATCGGAGATCTGGTCGGCGATTTTGTCGGGATGTCCTTCGGAGACGGATTCGGATGTAAAGAGTCTGGCCATGTTGTTCTCTTCTTGAAAAATCGTGATCGAGTCAGCCGTAGTCACGGCGGTGAATAGAAGTATTCACATCTGGACGTCTATTCTATTTTTGCTGGGCGGCTAATGCCAGTAAAAATTGTTCCGAACCGTGCGCGTGCGCTCTTGCTGGTGAAAAGCGCCAGCCGTTTGCCTCGAGCATAGTGAGTCTGCGGCGATAACGCTTGCGCTCCCAGAACAAAAAACGGGCAGAGCGATAGTATTTGCGCCAGTCGGAGGGGTTTGGGACAATAGCCGCCCCAAACTGGCACAGAGCTATTAAGACCCAGGAGTAATAGATGCCTTCTCGCAAAGAGTTAGCCAATGCCATCCGTGCATTGAGTATGGATGCCGTGCAAAAAGCCAATTCCGGTCACCCGGGCGCCCCGATGGGCATGGCGGATATCGCCGAGGTATTGTGGCGTGACTACCTCAAACATAACCCGACCAATCCGAAGTGGGCCGATCGCGATCGTTTCATTCTCTCTAACGGTCATGGCTCCATGCTGCTCTACTCCTTGCTGCACCTGAGCGGCTATGACCTCTCCATCGATGATTTGAAGAACTTCCGCCAGTTGCATAGCCGCACTCCGGGTCACCCGGAATATGGTTACGCACCCGGTGTCGAAACCACCACGGGTCCGCTGGGGCAGGGCATTACCAATGGCGTCGGCATGGCGCTGGCCGAGAAGATCCTGGCCGCTCAGTTCAACCGCCCGGGTCATGATGTGGTTGACCATTACACCTATGTGTTCATGGGTGATGGTTGCATGATGGAAGGTATCTCCCACGAAGCCTGTTCGCTGGCCGGCACTCTGAAGCTGGGCAAGCTGGTCGCCTTCTGGGATGACAACGGCATCTCCATCGACGGTCATGTCGAAGGCTGGTTCACCGATGATACCGCCGCCCGTTTCGAATCTTACGGCTGGCACGTGGTGCGTAGCGTCGATGGTCATGACGCCGAGGCCATCAAGGCGGCCATCGATGCAGCCCGTGCCGTGACTGACAAGCCGACCCTGATCTGCTGCAAGACAGTGATTGGTTTCGGTTCACCGAACAAGTCTGGTTCACATGACTGCCACGGCTCACCGCTGGGTGCGGCTGAAATCGCCGCCACCCGTGAGTTCCTCGGCTGGAACCATGGTCCGTTTGAGATCCCGGCTGATGTCTACGAGCAGTGGGATGCCAAGACCGACGGTCACGTGGTCGAACGCGAGTGGAACGAGCGTTTGGCTGCCTATCGAGCTGCCTATCCAGAGCTGGCTGCTGAGTTTGAACGCCGTATGGCGGGCGAATTGCCAGCCAACTGGGCTGACGAATCCGCCAAGTTCATCGCCGATCTGCAAGCCAATCCGGCCAAGATCGCGACCCGCAAGGCCAGCCAGAATGCGCTAGATGCTTTTGGTGCCCTGCTGCCGGAACTGCTGGGTGGCTCTGCCGACCTGGCACCGAGCAACCTGACTATCCATAAGAGCTCCAAGTCCATCACTCCGACCGATGCCTCTGGCAACTACATGCACTATGGGGTGCGCGAGTTTGGTATGTCCGCCATCATGAACGGCGCCACCCTGCACGGTGGTCTGATTCCCTATGGCGCTACCTTCCTGATGTTTATGGAATACGCCCGCAACGCGGTGCGCATGGCGGCGCTGATGAAGCAACGCTCCATCTTCGTCTACACCCATGACTCCATTGGTCTGGGTGAAGATGGCCCGACGCACCAGCCGGTCGAACAGATCGCTTCCCTGCGCCTGACCCCGAACATGAGCACCTGGCGTCCTTGTGACCAGGTAGAGTCTGCGGTGGCCTGGAAGTACGCTATCGAACGCAAAGATGGCCCGACAGCGCTGATCTTCTCTCGTCAGAATCTGGCGCAGATGGATCGTACCGCCCAGCAACTGGCCGATGTGGCCAAGGGCGGTTATGTCCTGAAAGACGCGGCTGGCACTCCGGATCTGATCCTGATCGCCACCGGCTCCGAAGTGGAGTTGGCCATGGCGGCGGCGACCGAGCTCGAAGGCAAGGGCCGCAAGGTGCGCGTGGTCTCCATTCCGGCTACCGATGTATTCGATGCCCAGAGCAGCGATTACAAGGAATCCGTGCTGCCTGCAGCTGTGACCCGTCGCGTGGCCGTGGAAGCCGGCATCGCCGACTACTGGTACAAGTATGTGGGGCTGAACGGCAAGATCGTCGGTATGCATACCTTCGGTGAATCAGCTCCGGCTGAACTGCTGTTCCAGGAGTTCGGCTTTACCGTCGAGAACGTGGTGGCTCAAGCCGAGTCACTGTTCTAAGCGGTTTACTGATGACAAACGGGAGCTTCGGCTCCCGTTTTTTTTGCATAAAATCCCAACTGCCTATCGCCTTTGCCGACCAAGCACAGTAAACTCTTTGCGCCCGAAGTCACATTTCGATTGTCTGTGACGTGCGTAGGAAATCGCTTGCGGCCCTGCCGGCAGCCATCACATTTCACGCAATCAGTTATTTCACTTCGGTCTGACATGCGTCAAGACGCAGAGGCAGGAACAACGGCTAGAATGCTGCCCTGCCGACTGAGAGACGGCGTTTCTCTCCCCCCTTTTTTTACCGTGGTATTGCCCGATGAGGTGATACGGCGGTTGGCCAACAGACCTTGGCGGGATGCCGGTTTGTGATGTAAACGGCCACTTGAGTCAATCGATAGCGACTCAGGAAAAACAGGCTCATTGTTTTGTCTGAAAATCCATAGAGGACTGAATATGTCTGTGATCAAAATGACCGACCTGGACCTGGCTGGTAAGCGCGTACTGATTCGTGCCGACCTTAACGTACCTGTGAAGGATGGTAAGGTTACCTCCGACGCTCGTATCGTGGCCACCCTGCCCACCATCAAACTGGCTCTGGAAAAAGGCGCCAAGCTGATGATTACCTCCCACCTGGGTCGTCCGACCGAAGGCGAGTACAACGAAGAGTTCTCTCTGCTGCCGGTTGTCAACTATCTGAAAGACGCTCTGTCCTGCCCGGTTCGTCTGGCCAAGGATTACCTGGATGGCGTTGAAGTCGCTGCCGGTGAACTGGTTGTGCTGGAAAACTGCCGTTTCAACAAGGGCGAGAAGAAGAACACCGAAGAGCTGGCCAAGAAGTACGCTGCTCTGTGTGATGTATTCGTAATGGATGCATTCGGTACTGCTCACCGCGCCGAAGGTTCTACCCACGGTGTGGCTCAGTACGCACCGGTTGCCTGTGCAGGCCCCCTGCTGGCTGGCGAACTGGATGCTCTGGGCAAGGCTATGCTGAAGCCTGAGCGCCCGATGGTTGCCATCGTTGGTGGCTCCAAGGTTTCTACCAAGCTGACCGTTCTGGAATCACTGTCCAAGATCGCTGACCAACTGGTTGTCGGTGGTGGCATCGCCAACACCTTCATCGCCGCTGCTGGCCACAATGTTGGCAAGTCTCTGTGCGAGCACGACCTGATTGACACTGCCAAGAAGCTGGCTGCCGAGACCAACATTCCGGTAACTACCGATGTTGTGGTTGGTAAGGAATTCTCCGAAACCACTCCTGCTACCATCAAGGCTGTGGCTGACGTGTGCGATGACGACATGATTTTCGACATCGGCCCGGATTCTGCCAAGGCTCTGGCTGACATCATCATGAACGCCAAGACCATTCTGTGGAACGGCCCGGTTGGTGTGTTCGAATTCGACCAGTTTGCCGAAGGCACCAAGATCATCGCTGAAGCGATCGCTGCCTCTCCGGCGTTCTCCATCGCTGGCGGTGGTGACACTCTGGCTGCAATCGACAAGTTCGGTATTTCCGACAAGGTTTCCTACATCTCCACTGGCGGCGGCGCCTTCCTGGAGTTCGTAGAAGGTAAGGTTCTGCCAGCGGTTGCTATCCTGGAAGAACGCGCTAAGGCCTAAGCCTTGCTGCAAACGGGAGGTCTCGACCTCCCGTTTGTTCGTCCTCACGGGCGAGACCACCTATTTATTTGCAACTCTTTCGGCGTCCCTCAAGGGCCGAAAACTCGATAGGACCATAGATATGTCTAAGATCTTCGATTTTGTTAAACCAGGCGTGATCACTGGCGATGACGTTCAAAAAGTTTTTGAAGTCGCTAAGGCCAACAACTTCGCAATGCCGGCTGTTAACGTAGTTGGTACTGACTCCATCAACGCCGTTCTGGAAGCTGCTGCCAAGGCCAAGTCTCCGGTCGTTGTTCAGTTCTCCAACGGTGGCGCTGCATTCATCGCCGGTAAGGGTCTGAAGCTGGAAGGTCAACAGGCTGCTATCGTTGGTGCCATCTCTGGTGCCAAGCACGTTCACGCTGTTGCCGAATACTACGGTGTTCCGGTAATCCTGCACACCGACCACGCTGCCAAGAAGTTGCTGCCATGGATCGACGGTCTGCTGGACGCAGGTGAGAAGCACTTTGCTGAAACTGGCAAGCCGCTGTTCTCCTCCCACATGCTGGATCTGTCTGAAGAGTCTCTGGAAGAGAACATCGACATCTGCTGTGAATACCTGACTCGCATGGCGAAGATGGGTATGACCCTGGAGCTCGAACTGGGCTGCACCGGCGGTGAAGAAGATGGTGTGGACAACAGCCACATGGATCAATCTGCTCTGTATACCCAGCCGGAAGATGTTGCTTACGCTTACGAGCGTCTGTCCAAGATCAGCCCGCGCTTCACCATCGCTGCCTCTTTCGGCAACGTACACGGTGTTTACAAGCCAGGTAACGTCAAGCTGACTCCGTCCAT
>JAGOXX010000105.1 GCA_018059485.1 Aeromonadaceae bacterium
ATCAGCTCTGCACTCTGTTCCAACTCTTGTTCTTGATTGCTCATCACGTCTCCAACACATCAGTTTTTTCAGCTTGTGGCCTATTATGGGGACAAAGTCTCTCCTTTCAAGGTTTGCGCTCCTCTTTACACCCGCAAATCGACGACATCGGGAAAAACAGATGTCGGATTAGCAGCTTGCACGAATAGCGGTATACTGAACGCCCGCTTTCAGGATGCAGGACGCTCTATGTCATCGCAGTTCGAAACCGTCGCACTGATTGGCAAACCCAACCATCACGGCACCAATCAAACGCTGGGAAGCCTCTACGAGTACCTCTCCGCGGCCGGAGTCAATGTGCTGGTCGAAAGCCGCGTTGCGGCGCAATTGGGTGTCGAACCTGGCCATGCGATGGATCTGCTCAATCTGGGCAAGATGGCCGATATGGCAATCGTCGTCGGTGGCGATGGCAACATGCTAGGCGCCGCCCGGGTGCTGGCGCGCTATGATGTGCCGGTCCTTGGGGTCAACCGCGGCAATCTGGGCTTTTTGACCGATCTGTCACCGCAAGATTTTGCCGCACCGCTGGGCGCCGTACTCGATGGCCACTATCAAATCGAGACACGCTTCTTGCTCAACGCCAGCGTCTATCGCCACGGGGAACTCAAGGCTGCCAACTCAGCACTCAACGAGGCAGTCCTCCACCCCGGCAAGATCGCCCATATGATCGATTTTGCCGTACATATCGATGACACCTTTATGTACAGTCAGCGGGCCGACGGCATCATAGTGGCGACACCAACTGGCTCAACCGCCTACGCGCTCTCGGCTGGCGGGCCAATTCTGACCCCGCAACTCAACGCCATTGCTCTGGTGCCCATGTTCCCGCACACCCTGAGCTGCCGCCCCATCGTCATCGACGCCGATAGCGAGGTAAAACTCGTCGTCTCGCCCGACAATATCGACGATCAGTTACAGGTAAGCTGTGACGGCCATGTCTCGCTGGCCGTACACCCGGGGGACGAGATCATCATCCGCAAGTGCCAATATTCACTGCGCCTGCTCCATCCGCTGGGTCACAGCTACTTCAACGTGCTGCGCAATAAGCTCGGTTGGGGTAGCAAGCTGTTCTGAGATCCCGGCAACAAAAATTTCCACCCGCCCTCGCCCCCTATTTACTGTATTGATAACCAGTATATACTGGTTATCAATACAGTAGTTATCATTCGGGTGCGCCATGCTGACTCAACTGACCATTCAGAACTTCGCCATCGTCAAATTCCTCGAGTTGGAGTTGCATGCAGGCATGACCTGCATCACGGGGGAAACAGGTGCCGGTAAATCCATCGCCATCGACGCCCTCGGGCTCTGCCTGGGTGAGCGCGCCGACGCCAATCTGGTGCGCCCCGGCGCCGAACGAACCGAGCTGGCCGCCCGCTTCAGCCTGGCCAACAACCCAGCCGCCCGCGACTGGCTGACGGCGCAAGAGCTGCTGGATGATGATGAATGTCTGCTGCGTCGGGTGATCACCAGCGAAGGTCGCTCCCGCGCCTATATCAACGGAGCCCCGGTGCCCTTGGCCCAGCTCAAAAGCCTGGGGCAACTGCTGATCAACATCCACGGCCAGCACGCCCATCAGTTGTTGCTCAAGCCTGACCACCAACTCACCATTCTCGATGGCTATGCCGGCCACCACACACTGCTGGAAGGAACTCGCCAGCACTATCAGCAGTGGCGACAGTTGCAAAATGAACGTGTTCGTCTGCAGCAGGACAAGAGCCAACGCGAGGCTCGTCGACAATTGCTGGAGTACCAGGTCGAGGAGCTCGATGCCTTCGCCCTGCAACCTGGCGAATATGAAGAGATCGAGCAGGAGCACACCCGACTGGCCAACGGTGGCCAGATCGTCAGCGACTGTCAGGCCTGCCTGGATCTCTTGTATGACAACGATGAGGTGACAGTCGCCAGTCTGCTGAAAAACAGCCTCAGCCGACTCGAGGATCTCTGTGCCCTTGATGACCGTCTGCAATCCGTCACCGGTATGCTGCAAGAGGCGATGATCCAGGTACAAGAGAGCCAGCAGGAGCTTAGAAACTACCTCGATCAGTTGGAGCTCGATCCGGAACGCTTTGCCCAACTCGAAGAGCGCTTGTCTCGCACGCTGGAATTATCCCGCAAGCACCACACCAAGCCACAGCAGCTGCCCCAGATCCATGCCGAACTCAGCAGTGAACTGAGCACCATCAGCCATGAGGATGAACGACTGGCCAGCCTGGATCTGGAGTTACAAACCTCGCGGCAAGCCTATCAGGAGGCCGCCGAGAGGCTCAGTGCCAGCCGTCGCCGTCACGCCGATGAGTTGGCTCAACTCATCACCCAGAAGATCCGCAGTCTGTCGATGCCCGATGGCCAACTGCAGATCGAGCTCGGAACTCAAGCAATGGCGACCCCATCACCATTAGGCGGAGACCATGTCGAGTTCATGGTCTCCACCAATCCGGGGCAACCGCTCCAACCGCTCGCCAAGGTTGCATCCGGAGGGGAACTTTCCCGCATCAGCCTGGCCATTCAGGTGATCACTGCCGAGCGGGTCGCCACACCGAGTCTGATCTTTGATGAGGTGGATGTCGGCATCAGCGGTCCAACCGCCGCCGTGGTTGGCAAGCTGCTGCGTGAACTGGGCCGTTCGACCCAAGTCTTGGTGGTCACTCACCTGCCCCAGGTCGCAGGCCAAGGGCATCAGCACCTGTTTGTCAGCAAACAGAGCGATGGCTCATCCACCGAAACCCGCATGCTGCCGCTCTCGCCGCAGGGGCGTCTGGATGAATTAGCCCGCTTGCTGGGTGGTGACCAGATCACCAGTAACACGCTGGCCAATGCTCGTGAACTGCTCTGCGATAGTGTGTGAGAAACCGAAGCCACAGCGCGTTGGCATCGCAAAACCGCTCGCCAGAGCCAGACGCGCTTTTACTTCATCGGCGTTCCCCGCTATCATCTGGCCTGCTTGTTGAATTGAATGAAGAAGTTGCTGATGCGTAACAAGAAGCTAGTGATTGCTACTCTGACCGCTGCCATGCTGCTGGGCACAGGCTGCGTCTACCGGATCGATGTGCCTCAGGGCAACTTTGTCGAACAAAAACAGGTCGAGCAACTTCGTGTCGGCATGAGCCGCGCCCAAGTGGAATATGTTCTGGGCAGCCCCATGCTGCAGGACGCCTTTGACAATGATGTCTGGCACTATGTCTACTACCTGCGTGAAGGTTGGAATGAGCCGAAGCAGAAACAGCTGACAGTCCGTTTCGTCAACGACAAGCTAGCCAGCGTCAGCGGCGATTTCCCCGCCCCCGCCAGTTTCAACCTGCCTCTGTAATCACGCGGTTACTAACGAAGAAGCCACCCGCAGACTCTGCATTTGGGTGGCTTTTTTGATTCATGTTTCTCGATGGGCCAGCGCAGCGTCAGTGCTTGCGTTGCGGATTGACGACGCCACCCGTCACTTGATCGGCACGCCCCTCATCCTTGGCCTTTTCAGCGCGCTTGCGGCGCATCTCGCGCGGATCCGCCGTCAACGGACGGTAGATCTCGATTCGCTCGCCACCTGCCAACGCTGTTGATAGCGGCACCAGGCGACTGTAGATCCCGACTTTCAGAGTTGCCGGATCCAGCTCCGGATGCCGTTGCCACAGCCCACTGGCATCCAACGCCTGAGCAATAGAGCACCCAGGGGCAACCTTCACGCTCAACAGTGTCTGTTTATGGGGCAATGCATACACCACTTCTACATTGATCGTCTCAGTCACCATAAACCTCCTTTGCTCGCAGGGTGAACGCCTGCACCATGGATCCGACCAGGTCGGTAAAAATGCGGCCAAACGCCAATTCAATCAAGCGCGAGCTAAATTCAAACTCCAGCGACAACTCCACCTTGCAGGCTTCCTCATCCAGCGGCGTAAACCGCCAGACCCCCGATAATTGGCGAAAGGGGCCGTCGAGCAGCTCCATGCGAATTTCTCGCCCCGGCAGCAGCTGATTGCGCGTGGTAAAGGATTTGTGGATCCCCGCCTTGGCCACATCCACACAGGCCACCATGGAATCAGCTGAAACTTCCAGAACCTGGCTGCCAACACACCCTGGCAAGAATTGCGGGTAAGAGGCCACATCGTTGACCAGGTGATACATCTGCTCGGCGCTGAACATCACCAGCGCACTGCGATTAATACGAGCCATGCACTCTCCTTTTTATTCGCCGGCAATTCTACCATCGCCCCCCAAAATCGCATCGCAATTCCATCCGTGGCTCCCACCAATCGACACCATGGTTTTACAGCGCCACATCGGTACGTATAATGGCCGACCTGATGTAGAGGAAAGGTTTAGCCGCATGAGCAAAAACAAGAGTAAAAACGCCGGGTCTTCGACCATAGCGCTGAATAAAAAGGCTCGTCATGAATACTTCATCGAAGATAAGTATGAGGCTGGCCTGGAACTACAAGGCTGGGAAGTCAAATCCCTGCGCGCCGGCAAGGCCAACATTGGTGACGGCTATGTCATCATCCGGGATGGTCAGGTCTACCTGTTTGGCGCCAACTTCACCCCCCTGAGTCTGGCCTCGACCCATGTGGTCTGCGACCCCACCCGCACCCGCAAGCTGTTGCTGCAGAAGAGTCAGATTGAACGGTTGATCGGCCTGGTCGAACGCCAGGGGTATACCCTGATCCCACTGGCGCTGTATTGGAAAAACGCCTGGGTCAAGATCGAGATCGGTCTGGCCAAGGGTAAGAAAGAACATGACAAGCGCGATGACCTCAAAGAACGTGAATGGCAACGCGATAAAGAACGGATGATGAAGAACAAGGGGCGTTAAGCCTTGGCGTTATCCGCCAGTTACGGTAAGATGACATCAACACATTGGGGCTGATTCTGGATTCGACGGGACACTCGAAACCCAAGGTGCATGCCGAGGTGCGGTAGGCCTCGTTAATAAACCGCAAAAAATAGTCGCAAACGACGAAACCTACGCTTTAGCAGCTTAATAACCTGCTCGAAGCCCTTCTACCCTAGCTTGCCTATGTCCTAGGGGATTGGAAGGTCATCTTTCATAGGATCGCGTGGAAGTCCTGCCTGGGGCGGAAGCGTTAAAACCAATCAGGCTAGTCATTCGGTGGCGTGTCGGTCCGCAGCTGGGTGGCGAATGTAAAGACTCGACTAAGCATGTAGTACTGAGGATGTAGGTTTTTCGGACGCGGGTTCAAATCCCGCCAGCTCCACCAAATACCGGTCCGATGAGGACCAAAGCGATACGAAAACCCGCATGGCATAAGGCCTTGCGGGTTTTTTCTTTTCCAGCGTTGTCCAATCCGATACAGTGGAATCCGATGGTTGTAGCTACACTCGTAGCTACACAAGCCAACATGTTGCTAAAGACGTGTAGCTACAGGAGTCGGACATGCCCAGAATCACCAAACCGCTTTCGTCTACCGAAGTAAAGAACGCCAAGCCAAAAGAGAAAGAGTACACACTCCGCGACGGCGGT
>JAGOXX010000106.1 GCA_018059485.1 Aeromonadaceae bacterium
CAGGCTGGGCCCCCCGCTGCACCAGGATCTCGAACGCCTGATAGGCATCCTGCGGACTGTGGCCCGCCAGCCCCTTGGCCCAATGTTTCGCCACGCCGATACAGGCTTCGATGGACACTTGCAGGGTACGCTCCGCCGCCCGGTATTCCAGATTGGATAGGGCCCGTTGGCCCAGCAGGGTTCGCAGTTCAAGCAGTTCGGCCTGATAGCGGCTAAGACTCCATCGAAGGGCTGTGATATAGGCGTTATCGGCCATGGGAAACGTCACTCCTGGTGCGAAGAATGATTGGGAGAACGGAAATTGATTTCCATCTGCGACATGATACGGGCTTCTTCACGCAGACGGCGACCCTGATCACGGCAAAAGAGTACCCGGTTGGCATCGACGATGGCAAAGGCCAGAGGAATAGGCGCCTGATTGATATCAGCCACCGACAGTTGCCCCTCGGTCAGCCCTAAGGCTCGTTGCCAATCGAGGGCCAGCAACTCGGGCCGCAACCGATTGTCTAGAGGATCGGCTAACTTGACCGGATCAAATGCCACCGCCAGATCCCAGTCGCTGTGGGGCCCAGCGTTCCCCTTGGCTTGGGAGCCATAGAGCCACAGCACCACCACCTCTGGATGGGCGGCGGCGAGGATGGCTAATTGTGCGGTGAGGGTGGGTAGGGTCATGCCATTCACTCCTGTGCGAGAAAACTAGAAGGTTTGATGACGCGAACGTCCGATTACGCTTCGCTAATCGAACCAACGGACTCTAATTAGAGCACCTGCAATATGGCCCCAAACCACCACATGCTTGACATTCGTCCCTGCTATTGGGTGGTAAGACAACGGTTGATTCAGCATCTAATTTAATGATATGGGGAGTTTGATCTTTGGGCGTTAGCTTATGGATCATCTGACGATAGCGGGTTTCCCACTGTCGCAGCTCATAGACTTTATCATCCAAGTCCCTTTGTTTGCTCTCCAAGCTACGAATGATGGATGCCTGTTTCTGAGATGCTTCATCTATATCATTGAGCTCAGATAGCAATCGTTGAATTCGAAGCTCAGCGTGCTCCAATGCTGTAGCCTTAATGTCCCGCTCTTCTACTAAGTCCGCTGCTTTTTTTAAAAGTGCATCATTTAATACATCGGCTTCTTTTATTCGCGTAGCTTGACGCTGATATGAATCATCTCCACACCACAACAACAATTTTTTGATTATTCCAATCAACATCAATTCTCCAGGTAGGAACGCTCGATCAGGGGGATAACCTTCTCCCAGTCCTGCTGGTGACGGATGGTTAGCTCCAGATCACCGGTCCCCCAATGGCCCTTGTTGCGGGCATCGACAATCATCCCCTCCGATAGTTCGACGGTATCGGGGTCGAGATTGAGATAGAGCTTGAGATGCGGATCCTGCTGGGTGGAGGCGATCACCACGCAGACAAAGTTACGGATCTTCTTGAAGGCCGTATAGAGCTTGAGCTCCTTGCGTTGCACCTCATCACCCAGGACCTCCATAAAATCGCATACCGACTCGTGAAGTGCACGCAACGATGGGCTGGCGGCAACCAGCCGCTCGGCATTGGTACGAACATGACCATTGGAGGTTTGGACTGGTTCGCTCGCCGGCATCTGAGGGGATAAGCCAGTCTCTGCCGGTGTAGTGAGTTTATTGACCTGGCTGGTCACCACATTGACCAACTCCAGCATCAGCAGATCGTCGCCAAACAGCTTGTAGCGGATCAGCTCCACATTGCGGTTGATCTGCTGCACGGCGTGCAGGTCATAGCGGGTGAAGTCACCGGCGATGCAGAGCAGGCGGGTACCAGACCACTCGATACCGTTGGCCACCTCTTTCCCAAGCGTCTCCATCACCAGCCAGCGGTACTCGGCCTGATGGTCGAGCAACCAATCCAGATAGAAAAGGCCCTGATTGATGACATTTTCGTTGCTGTAACGCTTGTACTCGATGATCACCGGACAACCATTCTCATCGATCCCGAGAGAATCTATCCGCCCCTTGTGGGTCTTGCCGGTGGTATATTCGCTGGCCAGGAAGCGAACCCCGAGAAAGGCAGCCATCTGCTGCTCGATCAGGGTCTGCAACTGTTTTTCCACCACGGCGGCCTTGCCTTCCAGCTCGCTCACCCCGTGCTGACCATAACGGAACAGCTTGATATCGCTCATGCCGCCACCTCTTCGACAGGCGGTGTCCAGCCCCGCAGATCGATCTTGCCGGTGACGGCGGCGGTAATCAGGGCGGTGCGGCGTTCTTGCAAGAGGCAGATTTTTTCTTCTGCTTTCTGCAAGACATTTTTAAGAATGCCCAATGTACTAAATGCCCAAGTAATGATTTCTTTCTGTTCATCTATCTTGGGGAAACCAGCAGTTAATGAGCGAACATCATCCATGCCAATGGTCTTGATCGTTGCCCCAAATGTGTATCTTTCGAACTCCAATTCCATAGCATAGAAAATCAACAATAAAAACTCAGGGATAACTTTCTTTTCGTTACAGATCCAAGCGATTAAATGCTGCGATACTGCCATTGGTATTGTAGTTATTGCAGCCAATCCGATAGAAGCATCTCTAGTGAATACAACTGCTCGTTCTGGCAATAAATGTGCAGAAGAGTTTGCCATTCCAAGTTCATTGATCTTATAAAATGTGTCAGAAATGTAATCAACAACCTTCAATGTTTTCGAATCGTTCAACGATACCCAAGGAATATTACAATCAATCCAATACTCCTCCACTTGGCGGCTTGGTGTATGACCGCTTTCAATTTTTGCATAGTTTTTAATTCTTGATACAACCCAATGTTCCGGCACTTGGCCAAGCCACTCAACGCCGGAGTCTTTCATGGGAGCGTTGGGGTTGAGGCCCTTGGTGACAGCGTGGGAGATCACCGCCTGCCGCTTTTCTTTAAGCAACTCTATCAGCCGCTGCTGCTGGGCAATCAGCCGATCAATCCGGGCTGTTTCGTGGTCGAGGAAGGCGGCGATGGTGCGTTGTTCTTCTAGGGGTGGCACCAAAAAGGGTAAACGGCGGAAATCCTCAAATTTCATGGATTGTCGCAACCCGCCGCCCATTCCGTAAAACACCTTCGTGGTGTCATACGAGTGCAGAAGACGATAGGCATAACGATCGTTAAGTTCACCGCTACAAGATAGTTTCAAATAAGCTGATGTAATAATTCCCTGCAATGTTGACCGACCAACTCGAAGGCTACGCTTGTCATTTTGAAGATCTGTTAGCCGTAGAATTATGTCACCGGGGTTGACAATCTGATAGGTATTGAACGATTCAGGCAGCAAACCGAAATTGGTTTCTACGTCACGCTCTACAATATTCCCATAGCTAAGAGAGAGCACGTTCGACTCTGCACCATCGCTATTTTTTATGCACTCATCCATCACAACAGCAAAAGCTGGTTTCGATTGCCAATGACGTGGCATGTCACCAACCCACTCAACTCCCGAATCCTTATATTCCGGATAGAGCTGATACTTGGTTATCTTTTTAGGTTCGGCAGCTATCATTTCTGCTCTCCTTGTTGTAGTGCATGTTGCCAGAAGGGATCTTGCTGCCAGCTAACCGGCATTCCCATATGGGCATGAGAGATATGGGGGTATTTGGCCAGTAAAGTGGCTAGCCTATCACCCCAGCGGGAGGCTGGGCTGATGGTATAGAGCAGGCCTTGCAACGCTACCAGCACGGGGTAGAGACGCTTCTCCCAGCGTATATGGGGGTCCGTTAGCTCGACCTCTTCCTTAAGCCAGTTGACCGCATCGGAGGTGGGCAGTTTAATGCTGACCCCCAGTTCTCGGTTCCAGAGCCTCGCATGGTGAGCACAGATATTGCGAACCAGATTGATGCCTTTGAGCCAGGAGAGGAGCAGCTCGGCGTGGGAACCAAGGCCCCGGGCTATCGCCTTCTGATCCGCCGCCCGCAGCAACCCGGCATAGAGATAGGAGAGATCCCCCCAGGTCAGCATCTCCACCATCATCCAGCAAGGGGGCAAGCGTGGATGCTCGTAACTACATAGATAGTGACGAAGGAAGGTCTCTTGTCGCACCTTCTGGCCCAACGCCTGCCGCTGCTCGTCACTCAGGTTGCGACGTTTTTCCAACTGCCGCAGATCGCTCTCCAACCGCTTTCGCTCATCATCGAGCTGTCGCTCAAGGCCTGCCAGCAGGCGTTTATGGCCGTACTCACGTTTGAAGTGGCCCTCATCCAGATACCAAAAGGGATCGTTGCCATAGGTGAGGGACATGTGATTGCACAACTGTGCCCGCACGGCCACCTCGACACGTTCTATCGCATCGAGCACCAGCAGACGAAGCTCCCTATCGAACACATAAAGTGACAGCAGATCGTCAAATCGGGTGCCAGGCAGGAAACGATGATCCGTCGAACCTGGCTGGGTATATGGGATGGCATAGGCAGAGAGCCGATAATAACTGATGTGCGAGAGGTAGCGAGTCGCACGCTCCTCATCGTCGATGATCAGACCCCGTTCACGCCACTGCTGGAGATGCTCAGCCGCACTCTTGGCCGGTTTGCTAAAGCGGGTCATGTCGCCTCCCCCTGTGCTGGCGAGGTTGACGAACGAGCATAAAAAAACCCGCCAATTTGTGCATAACCTGGTATGAAACCAACGTCATAGGCATGGCGGGTGTGTTGCCCGCAATATTAGGTATCGGACGTCCGATAGTCAATCTCTTTGCGTCATATTGCGTGCTATTGCGTCCAACCCCGTCGGCGATTCCTGAGTAGCCAGTATGCATTGGTATCATGAATGCACCTGTGCCAGCAGCTGCATGATCTCCTTGGCGACCGCATCGAGATCGGCATCAATAGCTGCCAGCTCGCGGGGCGGCTGATACTGGTAGAAGTGGCGGTTAAAGGGGATCTCGTAGCCAACGATACCCACCTGGCCATCGAGCGGGTCGGTTTTACTGGTGTCGATCCAGGCATCCGGCACATGGGGCAGCACCTCACGCTTCAGATATTCATGAATGTCTTCCCCCAGCGGCACATTTTCGTTATCCCGCAGATCCGGGTTGGCTTCCGGCTCGCCTTTGGTTTTACACACTTCGGCAGCATCGTCTTGCTCAGCCAGATGGTTCACCAGCAGCTTGAAGGCCGGGGCGGGCAGCTTGACCTCACCTAGCAGCTTGGTCAGTTGCTTTTTGAATTTGTCGCGAGAGAGCAACTTGGCCTCAGCGAACTGGCCCAAGGCAGTGAGAATGGCAGACTGCAGGGTGCCATCGAGCTTGGCCCAACCCTTATCGGCAGTGAGACTGGCGAGCCGCTCGGCATCCTGCGGGGTGAACGCCAGTTTCAGCGGCCGCTCCACCGTGATACGGCGATAACCGAAGGCGGTGGTGGGGAAGATCTTGGCGATCGGGCTCGCCTCGAAACGGCTGGCGAGACGCACTACTTCCTCGATGGCTTCGTCGCTCAGTTGCTTACGCTTGGAGCCCAACGACTTACGCAT
>JAGOXX010000107.1 GCA_018059485.1 Aeromonadaceae bacterium
TTGACGTTCTGGTTTTCGGTGGCCAGATCGACGCAGTCACCCGCCATATGCTTGCGTTGCAGAGACTTCGGATTTTCCCAATCGCCACCGGACATGAAACCGTCCAGGTGGTACCAGGATGAATCCAGAGTAGCCGCATCAATCCCGAAGAAGCGATTGGCATCAAAGCCAGCCTTCGGCAGCGTGGTGCCAGTCTTGGGATCGACAAACGGAGTGACACCCTGCGGATCACTGTTGTGCAAGGCCTGGAACCAGGACGGTGCTACGGCGTTGTCGTTGTCATCGCGGTTAGCTGACTTGTAATCCCCCAGGTTGCCCTGATAGGGACCGTTATCGACCTTGCCCTGGGTCGAGCCAGCCGGTACGTAGTACTTGATCGGCAGATGGTCGATCCAGACCTCATCGCGGATACCGTATTGGCTAGAGTGGTTGATAACCACGTCCTGAATCACCTTCATCCCCTTGGCATGAGCCGCGTTGATGAAATCCTGATAGGTAGCATCAGGCGATTCCAGACGGGGATCCACCTTGTTCCAGTCATAGGCGTGATAACCGTGATAATCGAGACCAGAGCGGTTCTCCACCGGCGGTGTTACCCAAATGGCGGTAAAGCCCAGATCCTTGATGTAATCGAGCTGTTCGATCAGCCCCTTGAAGTCGCCACGCCAGTGGGGATCACCCGCCTTGTAACGATCACGGTTGTAGTAGTTATTGCTGGTATCCCCATCATTGAAGCGAGCCGTCAGTACGAAGTAGATGGTCTCACCACGGAAATCCGTTGTGGGCGATGAAGCACCGATGTAATAGGTAAAGGTGTTGGTCGCCTTGTTACCGGCAGCATCGACCGCGAGGGTCTTGATGGTCAGATCGGCACCGGATGCCACGACATCGCTGGCGGTCAGCGTCTGGTTCGTGTACTTGGCGGACGCCGTCGTCGGCTCGGTACCATTCGTTGTGTAGTACACAGAAGGAGCCGCATCCTGATCGTCACTGACGCTCAGACCGATGAACTGAGTATCTGTGTAGTTGCCAGCAGCCGGCGTGGCGGTGACGACTGGTGCCGTGGTGTCGGCAGTGGCCAGTTTGGTCGCCGTGATAGCCTTGCTGCTCGGATTGAAGCAGATCTTGTAGCTGGAATCGGCCGTCACTGTGTAATCGGCGGTCGGATAAGCCTCTGTCCAGTCCCCCTTGTGGTCGATCTTGAAGCGCGGACTGGTGCTGGCCGCACCAAAGGTCTGGCTGGTACAGAACAGAGAGCCCTCCGCAGTCATCGCGGTAGAAGCCCAGTTATTCGGGGTACCACGGAAGTACCAAGCATCGGCACTAGTACTAATGGTGTAGGCATAGCTGTAAACCTGGCTATTGCCGCTGGCATCCACCGCCAGCACCTTGAGTGTGGCCGAGCTTGCAATGGCGATGCTGCTGCCAGCGGTATAGGCCGTTGAACTACTGGTTGGCGTAGAACCATCTAGGGTGTAGTAGAGCTTGGGGGCCGCATCCTGATTGTCAGTCACAGCCAAAGTCACAGCCTGAGCCGCTGTATAGGTACCAGCCGCCACTGAGGCAGTCACAACCGGAGCCGTCGTATCCACAGTAGAGGCTGGAGTGGCCGTCACCGCCTTGGAGGTCGGATTGATACAGATGGTGTAGCTGGTATTAGCAGTGACTGTGTAATCAGCCGACGGATAGGCCTCTTTCCAGTCCCCGTAACGGTCAATCTTGAAGCGTGGGCTGGTGCTGGCCGCGCCGAAGGTCTGCTCAGTACAGTACAGGCCGCTGCTCTGCAGCGTCATCGCCGTCGTAGCCCAACTGTTGGACGTACCCCGGAAGAACCACTGAGTAGTGGAGCTCCCCGAATCACAGCTGCTAACCACGGTGGCAGTGATAGCCTTGGTCGTGCTATCGAAACCAATCTGGTAACTGGTGTTGGCACTGACAGTGTAGTCAGCCGTTGGGTAGGACTCTTTCCAGTCGCCGTAGCGATCGATCTTGAAGCGAGGGCCCCCACTGGCATCGCCGGTGGTAAAACTCTGGCAGGTCTTATATTGCGTCGATGTGACGGCCGTCATGGCAGTGGCTGCCCAGCTGTTGGCAGTGCCGCGGAAGTAGTAATCCGCCGCTGCGGGCAGACTCACCCCCACAAGCAGACAGACTCCCGCAGGCATGATCCATTTATTCATGGCAATTCCTTTGTTGTTGTTAACCCTGTATTGGTTCGGCTGGAAACACCTTAAGGCCTGTTATTTTTATTGCGGACGGCACATCGGGTGCGCAGAGAGGCTATATCGAATGCGATATTATTTTTCGAACTATCAACAGTTCTGTGATCGGCCACTTAGTAACCGGTTACAAATTGCGAGCGGTAACGCTTTCAAGTTGTTCAGCTAGGTAGATTTCGATGAAAAAATCCAATACAGACAAGAAGTAACAACGAAAACAAGCAACAAAACCAGCCGATGGGAATACCGAAACAACCTCCGTAGACGGCCCGGTAAAACAGAGTGAACAACAGCTGACCTTGGTGCATGGATATGCAATGCGAATCAATAAAACAGAGTATATTGGCAAGCATTCTACGAGGAGTTGACGGCAGGTTGTGAATCAAGAGGCTGGGTCATGGGCACAAAAGAGGCCGTTGGCCGTGGGGGCCGCCATCAAGCGACGAGGCTTGGTTCACGGCGAGTATCTATTCATCGCGAACATCGGAGTTGTGAGTGGACCCGGAGCGCCCCCAACTCACGAATTGAAGAGGGGGAGACAATCGGCGGCCTCAGGCCACGACGCAGGCACGCTCCAGGTATTGCAGCAGTTCATCGGCGGGTAATGGACGGGAGAAGTAGTAGCCCTGCACCACTTCGACGCCAAGATCCTCGACAAAGGCCAACTCCTCCTCGGTTTCAACCCCTTCGGCAACCAGAGGCAAGGAGAGCGAACGAGCCAGTTGGACGATGGCTCGTACGATCTGCTGATTATCCTGTTGCTGGTGGATATTGGTGACGAAGCTGCGATCGATTTTCAAAATATCCAGCGGGAAACGGCTCAAATAGCCGAGATTGGAGTAGCCAGTACCGAAGTCATCGATGCTGATCTTGACCCCCAGGGTACGCAACTGTTCGAAGCAACGGCGAACCGGCGTCGCCCCCTCCATCACGACCCCCTCGGTCAGCTCGAGCTCCAGTCGTGAAGCTGGATAACCAAGTCGCGCCATCCGGCTCACCAGCTTGGAGACAAAATCATGTTGATGAACTTGCAGCGCCGAGAGATTAACAGCCATCGGCAGCAGAGGCAGCCCCTGCCGTTGCCAGGCCAGATTCTGCTGCATCGCTTTTTCCAGTACCCAATCACCGATCTCCAGGATCAGATGAGATTGTTCGGCAATGGGAATGAACTGAGTCGGAGGTACACTACCCAGCTCCTCGTTATGCCAGCGCAGCAGAACCTCCATCCCGACCATTTCATGCGTGACGGCAGCAATCTTCGGCTGATAGTGCAAGGAGAACTCATTGCGTCGAATGGCATCTTTGAGGTGCTGTTCGATGCCAATGCGCCGCAGATTATCCTGGCCCATCCGGGTGTTGAACTCGACCAGTCGATTCTTGCCATGGGTCTTGGCGTAGAACATGGCCATGTCCGCATTGCGCACCAGGGTATCGTAATCTCCCCCATCCTCCGGGAAGGTGCTCATGCCAATGCTGCAAGAGACCTCAAACTCCATCTGGTTGTGCGTCACGGGGATGGCGAAGATATGACGCAACTGCTGACCAGCCCGAACCGCTGCCAGACGATTCGGCTGTTGACCAAGCACCACCACAAACTCATCGCCACCAAAACGCCCCAACGCATCGCCGGGACCAATCAAGCCCTCCAGACGCTCGGCAATCTGCTTGAGGATGGCATCGCCGACCTCATGGCCACGGGCATCGTTCAAATCTTTAAAGTTATCCAGATCGATAAAAAACAGCGCGATACACTGATTGGTCAGCTGCGCCTGCTGCAGGATAGAGTCAAAGCTGGCAGCCAGTGCCGGGCGATTCGCCAAGTTGGTCAGATAGTCATGGTGCGCCATATGGCGCAACATCAGTTCGGCTCGCTTGCGCTCCGTGATGTCGCGCGAGATGCCTGCCGTGCCAATCACAACCCCTTGGTCATCAAACAGCGGTACCTTGATGGTCTCAGCCCAGACATCTCGCCCCCCCTCGGCGGCCACCATCTCCTCTCGATGTAACGGCTGGCCACTGGTCAGCACGAGCTGGTCATCGGCGATGTAGGCGGCAGCAATCTCGGGGCTCGATAGCTCATAATCGGTCATGCCTAGAATGGAGCGTACAGGTCGATCGAAAATCTTGCCAAATTGGGCGTTCACAAACAGAAAGCGCGATTGAGTATCTTTGACCCAGGTCAGCTCGGGGATCGCATCCATCAGAGCCTGCATATGCCGATCGGCTCGTTCCAGACGCAAATTTCGACGACGAGTCCGCTTCAAGGCCACGGCGAGAACGGCCACCAGAAGTAGCAGAGCAACAATAGCCATCGAATTAAGGTCAATACGCGAAAACATACCCGCTTCCTGTGATGGATAACATGGAGTGGCCAGATCCTCGACTCACTCCGCACGAGGATGTAGTCGAAGCACATCAATACAACTCCCATTAGAATCGATCGCTAGTCAAAGAAACACAGGTAGCAACTTTTCATATTCCGACTTGTCGGCGCAGTCACGCTTCACGCCTGTTTTTTTCACTTCTCATCACCCTACTAAATAGATGACCGCGAGTTATCTCTCTGATCTACAAGAGAAAACAGATTCCTACGGAACCCTGCATTCCTGGCACCAAGCGCCGATCGCTCCGACAATAGCTCATGATTTGCTCTCTGCATCACCTCACAGTTGCTCACGGCGGACTCTGTTACTCTGCGCCATCCACGATTACTTCCTTCAACTAGCACGGAAATTCACGATGAGATACGCCCCCCAGATCCTGACTCCCCTGCTCGGTGCGCTCCTGGCCTGCAGCAGTGCCCCCCCGACCGTCCAACAGCCAGCGCCTGCCGTCCGGCCCATCAAGGCACCCGAACTCACCTCGGCAACTCTGGATCTGAGTCCGGTTCCCGTTGCCGTCCCCAACAGCCCCTTGCCGACCAATTGGGCTCAGGGTGCCGTATTTATCGAGATCTACGTGCGGGGATACAAGGACTCTAACGGAGATGGAATTGGCGACTTCAAGGGGCTGACCCAGCAACTCGATTACCTGCAGGCGCTCGGTGTCCAGGGGATCTGGCTGATGCCCGTCAACCAGAGTCAGGATCATGACCATGGCTACGCGGTGACCGATTACCGCAAGCTGGAGCCTGATTATGGCAGCGAGGCCGATTTCAAAGCCTTCCTCGCCGCCGCCCATGCCCGTGGCATCGGGG
>JAGOXX010000108.1:0-1908 GCA_018059485.1 Aeromonadaceae bacterium
GGATGACTACTCGGTGCGAGCCGTCAGGCGCCAGTTGAGCATCTGGCCGGCCCAGTAGGGCACCAACACCTGGCCGTCGGCCAGTTGTACCCGCTCCGGTACTTGCCAGGGCTCACGCGTGAGCGTCACGCTCCCGCGATTGCGCGGCAGACCGTAGAAGTCGGCACCGAAGTGGCTGGCAAAGGCTTCCAGCTTATCCAGAGCACCGAGTTGTTCGAAGATCTCGGCATACAGCTCCAGCGCCGCCGGTGCGCTGTAGCAGCCGGCACAGCCGCACGGGCTCTCTTTACGGCCCTGCAGATGGGGGGCAGAATCGGTGCCGAGGAAAAACTTCGGATTGCCGCTGATCGCGACCTGTTGCAGCGCCTCCTGGTGCCGACGGCGCTTGAGCACCGGCAGACAGTAGTTATGGGGGCGGATGCCGCCAACCAGCAGATGGTTACGGTTCATCAGCAGGTGTTGTGGCGTTATGGTTGCGGCCACCCGATCAGAGGCCGCCAGCACAAACTCGGCCGCCTGAGCCGTCGTGATATGCTCCATCACCACCTTGAGGCGTGGATAACGGCTGACCATGGGGACTAGGTGACGCTCGATAAAGACCCGTTCCCGATCGAAGATATCGACCTGTTCATCGGTGACTTCGCCATGGATCAGCAGCGGCATCTCCAGCTCGGCCAGGGCCTCAAACACCGGATCGAGCCGATCCAGACTGGTCACAGCCAGATCCGAGTGCGTGGTGGCCCCCGCAGGATAGAGTTTGACCGCCACGACACCGGCGTCATGCGCCGCATGAATCATCTCGGCCGTCGTGTGATCGGTCAGATAGAGGGTCATCAAGGGGGTGAAGGTACTACCCGCCGGGCGCGCCGCCTCGATGCGCTGGCGATAAGCCATCGCCACCGTGGCATCCAGCACCGGCGGTACCAGATTGGGCATCACAATGGCCCGGGCAAAGGCGCGAGCCGTCGCTGGCACCGTCTCGTCGAGCAGGGCACCATCGCGCAGATGTAGATGCCAGTCATCCGGCATCGCTAGTTGTAGTTCTGTCATGACTCCTCCTGAATGACCCACTCGTAGCGGGTCGGTCCATTTTCGCATACTCGCCACCACGCGTTTGGGGACGAGACATTTTCCTAACCCATGGTTATCGGCTTCTCTGCCGATGACATGGCAATAAAATTGGCCAGCAGCTCCATCCCCTGCTCGCTGAGGATGCTCTCCGGGTGAAACTGCACGCCGACAATCGGCAAGTGGCGATGGCGCAACCCCATGATCTCCTGCTTCTGCTGCGGTTGATCCGGGAGTGTCCAGGCAGTGACCTCCAGCTCGGCGGGCAGAGAATCGGCCTCGACAATCAGTGAATGATAGCGGGTAACCGTCAGCGGCTGCTTGAGACCAGCAAACAAACCCTGGCCCTGATGGCCGATTGGCGAGGTCTTGCCATGCATGACCTGGGCGGCCCGCACCACCCGGGCACCAAAGACCTGGGCGATCGCCTGATGACCCAGACAGACACCGAGGATCGGCATACGACCCGCGCAGTGGCGGATCGCCGCCAGCGAGATACCGGCATCATCCGGCGTGCAGGGTCCGGGGGAGATCACCAGATGGTCCGGGGCCAGAGTCGATATCTCGTCGAGGGTAATGGCATCATGGCGCCGCACCACCACCTCCTGCCCCAAGGCACCAAAGTACTGCACCAGGTTGTAGGTGAAGGAGTCATAGTTATCGATGAGCAGGATCATTGCGCCACACGGACCTCACGGCTGAAACCATAGGCCACCCAAGGTGGCCGATAAACCGCGCCAGTGTACCCGAAAGTGGACCCAGTCTCGAACCCCTAAATACCCGCTTCTAATGATGCTACAGCGACAAGCTAGCACACGCTGACACGCCGTAACCCCATCC
>JAGOXX010000108.1:2008-5328 GCA_018059485.1 Aeromonadaceae bacterium
ACCCTGCTGCTTGGGCTGAGCAAGGGAATGTCGCGCGAACACGTGCGTCGCCAGGTCAATTTGGCCACGGTCTACCTGTTCTGCACCCTCTGTATCAGCTTCTTTATCGGCTCGTCGATCCTCGATCTCTTCGGCATCTCCATTCCGGGGCTGCGTCTGGCCGGGGGGCTTATCATCGGCGTCATCGGTTTTCGCATGTTGTTTCCGTCTCCCGGTACCACACAAACCGTCGACCCCAATCAGAATATTGCCTTCGTGCCACTGACCATGCCCAGCCTATGCGGCCCGGGGACCATGGCGCTGGTCATCAGCGGGGCCGCGCAGATTGCTGAGCTGCCCGCGGATAAGTCTCGGCTGCTGATCTACAGCGCCGTGGTCACCGCCTTTGTGCTAATCAGCGCGCTGAGCTGGGGCGTACTGAAACTGGCTGAGCCAGTCTGCAAACTGCTGGGAGCCTCCGGCATCGATGCGATGACCCGCATCATGGGCTTTTTGCTGATCTGCATGGGGGCGCAATTCTGCATCAATGGCATCAAGGAGGTCGCGCAGGATCCTGTGTTCCACGGCGCCCATCAGGCGACGGAGAGCCGGGCCATGCGCGAACTGCCAGAGCTGAAAACCCTGGAGTCCGAGCTCACCCCGGCGACGACTCACTGAGCCACCAACCCGCTCGGTGACGGCGAGGCCCGTCACCGAGCATCGACCGCCTTTCGCTCCTCCGCCAAGGCTTGCGCCAGACGCTGACTCTCCGACTCCGGGGAGCGCGTGTGGCGAGCCACCAGGCGATACCAGGCAGGCACCATAAATAGCGTCACCAGTGTCGCCAGCAACATACCGAAGAAGACTACGGTTCCGACGGCCACCCGGCTCTCATACCCAGCGCCACGGGAGAGCATCAGCGGAATGGCCGCTATGATGGCGGTCGCCGAGGTCATCAGGATAGGGCGCAGACGCCGCACCGCCGCCTCGATGATAGCACTCTCGAACTCGCGTCCCCGGCTGCGTAGCTGGTTGGCAAACTCGACGATCAGAATGCCATTTTTCGTCACCATGCCGATCAGCAGCAACATGCCGATCTGACCATAGAGATCCAGACTAAGCCCCAGCAACCAGAGCCCCAACAGCCCCCCCAAGATGCCCAGGGGCACGGTGAACATCACCACCAAGGGGTTCAGAAAACTCTCGAACTGGGCCGCCATCACCAAAAATGCAACCAGCACCGCCAGGGCAAACACCGCCAGCACATCGCCCTGCGAATCCCGGAAATCCTTAGACTCCCCGGCGTAATCTACGGTAATACCGGCCGGCAGGTGCTGCTCGGCCCAGCTATCCATCCAGGCCAGAGCGGCCCCCTGGGTCGCCCCCGCCGGCAGATAGCCATTGAGCGTAATCGACTTTTGCCGCTGGTAATGCCCGAGTCGCTGCGCCGTAGCAACCACCTCGAAATGGGCCAGGCTGGCCAGCGAGACCATATCGCCATGGGATGTCCGCAGATAGAGATGACTCAGATCGTTGCCGTTGATGAACTTCTGCTGATCGGCTCGCACGTAGACATCGTACTCCTCGCCCCGTTCAGTGAAGCTGGTCTTGCTGCTGCCACCCAGCAGGGTCTGCAACGCCTGACCAATATCCTTTTGCGACACTCCCAGCTCGGCCGCCCGCTCTCCGTCGACCCGAACACGCAGCTCAGGTGTCTGCTCGGTGTAATCCAGATCCGGATTCTCGACGACGCCGGAATGAGCCACCGCCTGTTTCAACGCCTGAGCCCAGTGGTTCAGCTCGGCATACTCACTGCCCTGCAGCACAAACTGGACCGGGGCCTGAGAACGCCCTCGAAACCCAGGCTGAAATGGCCGTAACGAGATATCGGGAATGCCCTGCAGCAGAGATGGCAGCCGCTTGAGCAGCTGTTGCGCCGTCTCGTCGCGATGGGCCCAATCCGTCAGCTGTATGGTCACCATACCGGTCTGATCGCTGCTTCCACCAAACGCAGGCGTGCTGAAGCTGATGGCGCTGATCACCCCCTTGCCCACCAGCGGCAGCAGTCGCGACTCCACCTGCTGCATGTTGCGTTTCATCCGCTCTATGCTGGTCCCCTCGGCCCCCTTGACCATCACATAGATGACGCCGCGATCTTCGACCGGAGCCAGATTACTGGGAACCCGCAGGTAGAGAACACCAATCGCCAGCAGCACCCCGACCATGACACAGGGCGCCAGCCAGGGGCGCCGCAGCAGAAGCCGCAGAGCCTGACGATAGCGACTCTCCAACCACCCCATGCCCTGCTCCAACCTCTGGGTCAGACCATTACTGCGATCGTGAGAACGCAACAAACGGGCGGCCATCGCCGGCGATAGGGTCAACGCCACCAGAGCCGAGAAGCTGACCGCCAGCGCCAGAAACAGGGCAAACTCGGTAAACAGACGCCCAATCATCCCCTGCATGAAGGCAATCGGCAGAAAGACCATCACCAGCACAGCCGTGGTGGCCAGAACCGCAAAACCGACCTCCCGCGATCCATGCCAGGCCGCCAGCAGAGGTGGTTTCCCCAGGGCTAGGTGGTGATGAATATTTTCGACGACAACGATGGCGTCATCGACCACCAGACCGATAGCCAGGATCAATGCCAACAGGGTTATGAGATTGATCGAGAAGCCGAAATACCAGGCCCCGATACAGGCAGCGATCAAAGAGATCGGCACAGTGACGGCCGGGATCAGCGTCGCCCGCCATTGACCGATGAACAGATAGAGTACGCCGATGACCAGCACGCCGGCGATCGCCAGCGTCGTATAGACCTCATCGATGGCCTGGCGGATAAACAGGGTGCTGTTGTAATCGACCACAAGTTCCGCTCCCGCAGGCAAGAAGCGTTGCAGGCGCTCAACCTCGCGGATCACGCTATCGGCCATCTCCAGCGGATTGGCGGTCGATTGCGGTATGATGCCGATACCAATACTGACCTTGCCATTGCGCTGGTAGGCGCTCAGCTCATTCTTGGCCCCCACCTCAACATCCGCCACATCCCCCAGATAGATCGTCTGGCCACCGCTCTGAGTTAACACCGGCAGACGCCGGAAACTGGCCGCATCGTGATACTCACGCTGCAACTGAACCGGGAATACCATGCTCTCGTTGCGGATCTCGCCACCCGGTAATTCGACATTCTCCCGATCCAGGGCGTCGAGCACATCATTGACCGCGACCCCAAGCCCACTCATCTTGGTTGGGTTCAGGCGGATATACATGACCCGCTGCAGATCACCGGAGAGATTGACCGAGCTGACGCCATTGACCAGGCTCAGCGACTTGATCAGGTG
>JAGOXX010000109.1 GCA_018059485.1 Aeromonadaceae bacterium
TAGCTGAAAAACGAAAGAATATCTTATGAATCATGGCCTTTGTCATTACAACAGGCTTGACCTCATGGTACTCTTTTGTTCCCTTTTTATCGCAGTGCCCAGTGGTTAGCGCCCATCGGTATTGGATGGGCAAACGTTTGGTCACACTGCTCAGACAGAAAGATAAGACAAATGAACGAGCACAATTTTGCACCCGGTATGCGGGTGGTGATTCGGGATGCGGAGTGGCGTATTCGCCGTGCGGACAACAGTGGTGATGGTGGCCACCTGCTGACCTGTGATGGCATCTCCGAGCTGGTACGCGGTAAAGAAGGGCTGTTCCTGACCAAACTGGAGCAGAAAATTGAGATCCTCGATCCGGCCAAAACCAAACTGGTGGAGGACGACTCGGCGAACTACCAGGCTGCGCAGCTCTATATCGAGAGCCAACTGCGTCAGCGCGTACCGACCGATAATCTGGTGCACTTCGGCCACCGGGCGGCGATGGACTCCATGCCGTTCCAGCTTGACCCGACCAGCATGGCGCTGGCGCAACCCCGGCAGCGGATCTTGATTGCCGATGCGGTGGGCCTGGGAAAGACACTCGAAGCAGGCATATTGGTGTCGGAGTTGATCCGGCGTGGTCGCGGCAAACGAATCTTGGTACTGGCGGTCAAGTCGATGCTGACCCAGTTCCAAAAAGAGTTCTGGAGTCGTTTTGCCATCCCGCTGACCCGTCTGGACTCTGCCGGACTGCAACGGGTGCGCAATCGTATCCCAACCAATCACAACCCGTTCCACTATTTCGACAAGACCATCATCTCGATTGATACCCTCAAGCAGGACATCGAGTACCGCCATCATCTGGAAAATGCCTGGTGGGACATCATCGTCATCGACGAGGCACACAACGTCGCCGAGCGCGGCACCAGCTCGTTGCGCAGCAAACTGGCCAAGCTGCTGGCAGGGCGCAGCGATACCCTGATCATGCTCTCGGCCACGCCCCATGACGGCAAGCCGGAGAGCTTTGCCAGCCTGATGAACATGCTGGATCCAACTGCCATCGCCAACCCGCAAGAGTATGAGTACAGCGATTTTGCGGATAAGAATCTGGTGGTGCGCCGCTTCAAAAAAGACGTCAAGGATCAGATGGTCGGTGAGTTCCCGGAGCGCCAGATCAGTGCCCTCAAGCGTAAAGCCAGTGCGGCCGAGGAGGAGGTTTATCGGCGACTGGTAGAGAGCAAGCTACGCGATGATGATGACGACGATACTCCCGCGACCAAGGGGCGGCTGTTCAAGGTCACCCTGGAAAAGGCTCTGTTCTCCAGCCCGATGGCATGTGCCAGCGTGGTGGCCAATCGGCTCAAACGGTTGGAAAGCCGCAAGGAGATCAACAGCCAAAGCCAGATCAACGAACTGCAGTCGCTGCTTGCCGCGCTCAATAATGTCGATGCCAGCCAGTTCAGCAAGTACCAGTTGCTACTGGAGACGATCCGCGCCGATTTGCAGTGGAAGGCCAATAAGAGCGATGACCGTCTGGTGATCTTCACCGAAAGCATCAAGACCCTGGAGTTTCTTGCCAATCAGTTGCAAGCCGACTTGAAACTCAAGGACGATCAACTGGCTACGCTGCGTGGTGATCAGGGTGACACTGTGCTGATGGATACCGTCGAGGCCTTTGGTAAAGAGCAGTCCCCACTGCGCTTGCTGATCTGCTCGGATGTCGCCTCCGAAGGTATCAACCTGCACCACCTCAGCCACAAGATGATCCACTTTGATATTCCCTGGTCGCTGATGGTCTTCCAGCAGCGCAACGGTCGTATCGATCGTTACGGCCAGAAACAGGTACCGCAGATCCGTTATCTGTTGACCGAAGCGGCCGAGGCGCAGATCAACGGTGATATGCGCGTACTCGAGGTGTTGATCAATAAGGACGAGCAGGCGCAGATAAACATCGGTGACAGCTCGGAGTTCACCGGCAAATACACCCAGGAAGAGGAAGAGCAGCAAGTCACCGACTTTATGATGCGGGATGATGATGGCGCCAGCCTGTTCGAAGCCTTGCTCAACAGCAATGTGACTCAGAGCCCTGAGCATGATCTACTTGGGGCTCTGGCGAGTGGTGTGAGTAGCGATAGCACAACGGCAACGGCCAGCGACACCTCGCTGTTTGCCAGCGAGCAGGCCTACTGCGAGAAGGCGCTGGGCTTTCTCAAGACCATTGGGAAAACCAGCGGCCAGACCATCCAGTACGATACCTTGCCGGATGGCACGCTCTCACTGGTGGCACCAGAGGAGCTGCGCCGTCGTTTTGCGCAACTGCCGCCGGAAATCACCCCGGAGAATTGGGAGCTCTACCTCAGTCAGGACAAACAGGTTATCACCGAGGCCATTACCCGTTCACGTGGTGAGCAGCATGCCTGGCCATCGGTGCACTACCTGTGGCAGATCAACCCGGTGGTGCAGTGGCTGGATGACAAGATGCAGGCCGCATTCGGTCGCCATCAGGCACCGGTGATCCGCCTGTCGCATACCCTGTCGCCGGACGAAGATCACTTC
This sequence comes from Aeromonadaceae bacterium, assembly GCA_018059485.1. Lineage (GTDB taxonomy): Bacteria > Pseudomonadota > Gammaproteobacteria > Enterobacterales > Aeromonadaceae > Pseudaeromonas. Next base: position 2,539 of record JAGOXX010000109.1, read on the forward strand.
ATCCTCTCCGGTCTGTTCCCGAACCGCAAATCGCACCCCATGGTCAACCCCTGGCTGGTGGTCAGCTTCAACCGCGAGGCTTTCACCGGCAGTGTACCGTTCGCGCAATTTGTGGCCGACCATCCGCAACTGGCAGGCAAGCTCTCCAATGCCGGTGGCCTGCAGCGTAACCATGAGCGTCAACAGCAGTTACTTGAAGCGGCCATCAACCACGCCAAAGAGGTTTTTGTGCATGAGCGCAATGCCTTTGAGGAGCAGATCAACCAGCGGCTGACCGAACAGTTGGAGAAGCTCGATGTGCTCAAGGGGCGTCAGCTCAAGCAGCTGGATCTGGACTTTGCCGATAACAAGCAGCTCGAGTCGGTCAAACAAAACCGCAAAGAGCAGCGCCAGCGCGAGATAGAGCACAACTTCGAAAGCTATCTGGAGTGGATCCAGGACACCATGACCACAGAAAAAGAGCCGTATATCCAGCTCATTGCAGTCATTACCGGGGCGGAGGGTTAATTTATGGCACTGGTCGGCATCAACAACGAAAACGAATTCTACTCCAACCACTACCTGGGCGAGGTCTTCAGCAACGACATTCGCGATGTACTGGAGCCCTGGACGGAACAGGAAAACGCGGCCCGGGAGATCGAACGGGCTGCCCGCGAGCAGGGCAAAGAGGTTGCCGCCGGGTATCGCGCCCCGTGGAATCAACTCAGCACCCTGGCTACTGTGTTTTTCCGTCAGTTGGCCGAGCATGAAAAGCAGCGCCAGGTCGCGCAACGTCTAGCTGATCAGCGCAGCCGCTGGCAGCCGCTGTTGCAGGCACTCGGTTATGAGCTGACTCCACAGCTCCAGACGCTGGATGACAACGCGCCGCTGCCGCTGGTGGCCCGTTACAACAGTGCCGATGGCAGCCCTTGGCTGTGGATTGCCGAAGCCCACGATGCAGAGGAGGGCAGTAGCGATCCGCTCTCGCTGCCACTGCTCAAGGCACAATTCCCGGCCGATGTTGACCCAAAACTGCGTGACAATCTGTGCAAGAACAGCCGCGGGGAGCCGCGTAGCTGGCAGGATCTGCTTTCCTCCAGCGTCTTTACTCAGGCCGAGCCGCCCCGCTTTGTGCTGCTGCTGGGCAACCGCCAACTGCTGCTGCTCGACCGAACCAAGTGGGCGCAGAACCGCCTGTTGCGTTTTGATTTTGAAGAGATATTGAGCCGTCGCGAGGGCGATACTCTCAAGGCTGTCGCGGCGTTGCTGCATAAGGATTCGCTGCTGCCCGGCAGCGGTGCGCCTTATCTCGACTCGCTGGATGACAACTCCCATAAGCATGCCTTTGGCGTCTCCGAAGATCTCAAATACGCCCTGCGCGAGAGCATAGAGCTGCTGGGCAACGAGGCGATGAGCTACCTCATCGAGCGCGGGCTGGCCACCTACACAGGGCAGAAGGCCGTCAGTCCAGATGACCTGAGCCGTGAGTGCCTGCGCTACATGTACCGTCTGCTGTTCCTCTTCTATATCGAGGCGCGCCCGGAGCTGGGTTATGCCCCCATGACCGCCAAGACCTATCTGCAGGGCTACAGCCTGGAGACGCTGCGCGATCTGGAGATGATCCCCTTAACCACCGAAGAGGATCGCAATGGTCACTACCTGCACGACAGCCTGGAGATGCTGTTCAAGCTGGTGCGTGAAGGCTATGGCGGTGGCATCCAGGCTCAGGGCGATTTGGGTATCGCGGCCGGCGAGGAGCATGAAGCGCACCTCAGCATCAACGATCATCAGTTCTTCATTCCGCAACTGGAAAGCCACCTGTTCGCCAGCGATAAAACCCGCCATCTCAACCGCGTGGTGTTTCGTAACGAAACCCTGCAACAGGTCATTCAGGCCATGTCCCTCAGCCGTCCGGGCAAAGGGCGCTTCAGTCGTCGTGGTCGCATCTCCTACCGCCAGCTGGGCATCAACCAGTTGGGTGCCGTGTACGAGGCGCTGCTCTCCTACCGCGGCTTCTTTGCCAGTGAAGATCTGTACGAGGTGAAAAAGGCCGACAGCGAGTTCAACGAGCTGGATACCGGCTACTTCGTCACCGCCGCCGAGATTGGCAAATATCACGATGATGAAAAGGTATTTGAGACAGAAGACAGCCTTGGTAAGCGGAAAGGAACACTTCGCATCCATCGCAAGGGCAGCTTTATCTACCGCATGGCCGGGCGTGACCGCGAAAAATCCGCCTCCTACTACACGCCGGAAGTGCTGACCCGCTCCCTGGTCAAATATGCCTTAAAAGAGCTGTTCAAGGAGCAGATCGAGCCGATTGATGACCTTCATGCCCGGGCCGATGCCATCTTGCATCTGACCGTCTGCGAGCCGGCGATGGGCAGCGCGGCCTTCTTGAACGAAGCCATCAACCAGTTGGCCGAAGCCTATCTGCACCACAAGCAGCAGGCCGAGGGCAAACGCATTCCGCAAGATAGCTACACCCGCGAGCTGCAACGGGTGAAGATGTATATCGCCGATAACAACGTGTTCGGCGTCGACTTGAACCCGGTAGCGGTCGAGCTGGCCGAAGTCTCGCTCTGGCTCAACGCCATCAGTGGCGATGCCTTTGTGCCCTGGTTCGGTTATCAGCTGCATTGCGGTAACTCGCTGATTGGCGCCCGCCGCCAGCTGTTTAACGTCAGTGAACTCAGTTACAAGAAGGCCAAAGACCCGAGCTGGCTCAATAGCGAGCCGCACTCACTGGCGATGAAGAC
>JAGOXX010000110.1 GCA_018059485.1 Aeromonadaceae bacterium
GGTAGTCAAACCCGTATGGGACAACCCTTTGCCCAGCGGAAATCATAAACAGAGTGCTGGGGGCGGCTTGCCCCCAGCCTCAAAACTGCCCCGACCACAAGCCGCTCCGAATAAACCGCATACCTTTATGGCCCCTCCGTTTTTTCTCAAACAGCTCATCTGCACTATAGTTTCTGTAAGGCAGCAGAAGCGGAAGTTCGGAGCCTGTTTGGTTCCGGCAAAATAATCCCAAAACAGTCTCGCCTTGGCAGTAGCCACAGCATTGAGCTCTGTCTGCATTTTTACGATCCGATCGGCACGGACAACTGGTTCAAAACGATGAGTCACCGTTGGATTCAAGCTCCCATCAATACGAGGAAGGGACCAGAATATGAAGCTCAACATTCGCCAGAAATTGCTGGTTGCACTGGCAACCCTGCTGATCGCCACTGCCGGAATACAACAGCTGTACAATCGCCAGGCCCTGATTGTCGCCGCCAATAAAGATGTTAACCGTTTTGAAACCACGGTTGCCCAGGTACAAATCAACGGGTTGAAGAGTTGGCTGGATACCAGTGCAGCCATCGTGAGTAGTGCCCAAAAAGGATTTGCTGAAGCAGGAAAACCAGAAATTGCCCTGGCCCAAGCTGCCCAGGCTGGACACTTCGACATGATCTATGTGGGAACAGATCAGGGTCAGATGATTGCCTCGACGCCAAACTGGAAAGCCCCTGATGGCTATGATCCGCGTCAGCGCCCCTGGTACCAGGATGCCACAGCAGCCGGTCGCATGACGGTCACAGCCCCCTATGCCGATGCCAGCTCGGGTCAACTGATCATCAGCCTAGCAGAGCCTATGAACACGGGTACCGTCAAGGGAGTCATCGCCGGAGACATCAGCATCAACAATCTGGTGACGAACGTAAACAGCATCGCTCGCGAGAGTGTGTATGGGATTCTGGTGGATGGGGATGGCAATCTCATTGCCCACAAAGATCCCAAGTTGACCTTGAAATCGGCGACAGAGCTGGCAGCCAACTTAACCAAGACTGAGATCCAACGGTTGGCTACTGCCGGGAAATCCGTACAGATGACCATCTCCGGTCAGGAGAGTATTGTCTACCTAGCCCCCATCCCAGGCTATGACTGGTATTTCGGTTTGGTCTATGACAAAGCCACAGCCTTTGCCGAGAGTGACCAACAGCTGTGGAGCTCCTTGCTTGCGACCCTGCTCCAATTGCTAATCGTCGCCGGGGGGGCCGCACTCATCATTACTCGCGCCCTGCGACCATTAGCCGCCATGGGGGACGCCGTAGCAGAGCTTTCTCAAGGCCATGGCGATTTGACGCGACGTATCAAGATAAAGAGTGATGATGAGATCGGTGCGGTTGCCCGCCAAATCAACTTGTTCATCGAAATGTTGCAAACCATGATGGCCGACATTGCCAACTCAGCCCGCGAGCTCGATGGGCAAGCCAGGCAGTCACACAACTTGACTAGTCATAACGATCAAAGCCTGGCTCGTCAGCAGTCAGAAATATCCCAGATCGCTACCGCCGTGCATGAGATGTCAGCCACAGCAACCGAGGTCGCCAGCAATGCCGAGCAAACTGCGGCAGCGGCTCACGCCTCTGCCAAGAACTGTGAACAGGGTAAGCATGTTATATCCTGCAACCAGCAATCCATCACCAAATTAGCTGGTCAGGTTGAACAGGCGTCGAACATCATTCAGGAACTGGAGAAGAACGCCCAAGAGATCAATACCATCCTCTCGACCATCCAAGGAATCGCCGAGCAGACCAATTTGCTGGCATTGAATGCAGCCATTGAAGCAGCGCGCGCTGGCGAACAGGGTCGAGGGTTTGCCGTGGTTGCCGATGAGGTTCGCGTATTGTCCAAACGCACGCACAGCTCGACCGAAGAGATCCGCTCCATGATTGAAACCCTGCAGCGTAATACCCAGCAGGCGGTGAACACCATGCATCAAAGCCAACAATTAGCAAAAAACAGTGTGGATGATGCCCAGAATGCCACTCAGGCCCTAGAACAGATAACCCATGCCATCGGCGATATTTCGGATATGGCCACACAGATATCTAGTGCAGCCGAAGAGCAAAGAGCAGTAACAGACGAAGTTGGCCGCAATATTCAGGCCACCAAAGATGTCACCGATGAACTGAGTCTGGCCGCCAATAATGCCAACCAGCTCGCCTCCCAACTGAAGGACATTGCCTCGCGCATCAACGAGCAGGTCAACAACTTCCATGTCTGACCCCATCTACCGGCGTCACTCATTCTGACGCCGGTTTGTTTTGCCACACATCATGCTCAATCCGTATCAATTTGATGTAAAACAATGCGTTATAGATACGCACCATCCACAATTAGCCGTGATAGCCTCAGGGGCCGACACTGTCCGACATAAAGGAGAGTTGTTTCTCATTTTTGCTGCAAAGATTTACCTACACTTTTGCAACAAACATTCCCCATCGGCACCAAGTTTTTTTTCGTGGCCAAAGTGTCATAGCACCATCACAACCTAGACTGGTATATGCCAAGCGCTCGCCATCCGAGCCTGCTGTGTATCTCTCTTCAAGGAGGCAGAAGTGGATATAGTTAAGACCGACGTTGCCATCGTGGGCGCCGGTGGAGGTGGTTTGCGAGCCGCCATCGCCATCGCCGAAGCCAACCCATCCCTCGAGATTGCGCTGATTTCCAAGGTCTATCCGATGCGTAGCCACACGGTAGCCGCCGAAGGTGGAGCCGCCGGTGTCGTTCGTGATGACGACAGCCTGGAAAACCACTTTAACGATACCGTCTCCGGCGGGGACTGGCTCTGTGAGCAGGACGTCGTACAAAACTTCGTCGAAAACTGTACCAAGGAGCTGGTCCAGCTCGAACACTGGGGTTGCCCCTGGAGCCGCAAACCTGATGGCAAGGTGAACGTCCGCCCCTTCGGCGGCATGAAGGTTCCCCGCACTTGGTTCGCCGCCGACAAGTCCGGCTTCCACATGCTGCACACCCTGTTCCAAACCTCCATCAAGTACCCCTCGATCAAACGTTTCGATGAGCACTTCTGCCTCGATCTGCTGGTCGAGGATGGACGGGTGCAAGGGGTCGTTTGCTTCGACATTCAAAATGGTGTGACCCGGATGATCCAGGCCAAGTCAGTGATCATCGCCACCGGTGGCGCCTGCCGAACCTACAGATTCAACACCAATGGTGGCATAGTCACAGGTGATGGCATGGCGCTCGCCTATCGCCATGGCGTTCCGTTGCGTGACATGGAATTCGTGCAGTACCACCCTACGGGTCTACCGGGCTGCGGTATCCTGATGACCGAAGGGTGCCGCGGTGAAGGTGGCATACTGCTCAACAAAGATGGCTATCGCTATCTGCAGGATTACGGCCTAGGCCCGGAGATCCCGGTGGGCCAGACCAAGAACAAATACATGGAGCTAGGGCCGCGCGATCGCCTCTCGCAGGCCTTCTGGGGCGAGCAACAGAAGGGACGCACCATCAAGACCCATCTAGGTGATGTCGTGCATCTGGATCTGCGTCATCTGGGTGCCAAGTATCTGGAAGAGCGCCTGCCCTTTATCTGCGAACTGGCTAAGGCCTATGTCGGGGTAGATCCCGCCAAGGAGCCGATCCCGGTCCGCCCGACGGCTCACTACACCATGGGTGGTATCGAGACTGATGGCCACTGCGCGACCCGGATGCCGGGGCTGTATGCGGTCGGTGAGTGTGCCTCGGTCGGCATCCATGGCGCCAACCGCCTAGGCTCCAACTCGCTCGTCGAGATTGTGGTCTTCGGTCGCATCGCTGGGGAAGAGGCCGCCAAGTTTGCCAGCAGCCATCCCCACGGCAACACAGAGGCGCTCTACAAGCAGGCCGTAGCCTCCGTGGCCCAGGCCATGTCCTTGATGGAAGGCGATGGCGACGAGAGCCCAGCCGATATTCGCAATCAGATGGGTGATGCCATGGAGCGCGGTGTTGGTATTTATCGCACCGAAGCTCTGATGCAAGAGACCATTGATGAACTCAAGAGCCTCAAAGAACGCTACAAGAACATCCGAATCAAAGATAAATCTTCCGTGTTCAATACCGATTGGCTGTATGCCATCGAGCTGGGATTCTTGTTGGATATCGCCGAGGCAATGGCGCACTCCGCCATCGCCCGCAAAGAGTCTCGCGGCTCCCACCAGCGACTCGATGGTTATGAAGAGCGGGATGATGTCAATTTCCTCAAACACACCCTGGCCTTCCACAACGCACAAGGGGCCCCCACGATCGACTACAGCCCGGTAAAAATAACCAAATCGCAACCGGCCAAACGGGTTTATGGTGCCGATGCCGACAAACAGGAGGCCGCGAAACATGGCTGAGATGATGATGAATATTGACGTTCTACGGTATCGTCCTGAAGAGGATGCCGAGCCGTGGTGGCAGAGTTTTAAAGTACCGTACAGCCATGAAACCTCGTTGCTCGATGCCCTGAGTCATATCAAGGATCATCTGGATCAGACCTTGAGTTTCCGCTGGTCCTGCCGCATGGCGATCTGCGGATCCTGCGGCATGATGGTCAATGGGATCCCCAAGCTGGGTTGCAAAACCTTCCTGCGCGATTACCCCGATGGCAAGCTCAAAGTCGAGCCCCTGGCGAACTTCCCCATAGAACGGGATCTGGTCGTCGATATGAGCGACTTTATCGAGAAGCTGGAATCCATCAAACCCTACATCATTCCAAAAGAGAGCCGTTCGCTGTGCGATGGGGAGTATATCCAGACCCCGAACCAACTCGCCGCCTACCGCCAATTCTCGATGTGCATCAACTGTGGCCTCTGCTACGCCGCCTGCCCACAATATAAGCTCAATCCGAGCTTCGTCGGCCCTGCGGTGTTGTCACTACTCCATCGCTACAATGCCGATAGTCGAGATGGTGGCAAGGCTGAACGGATGAAGATCCTGAATCAGGAGTCAGGGGTCTGGAGTTGCACCTTTGTGGGTTATTGCTCCGAGGTATGCCCCAAGGGGGTGGATCCAGCCGCTGCAATCCAGCTTGGCAAAGTGGAAAGCAGCAAAGACTATCTGATCGCCATGTTTAAACCGGGGGAGTAACTGGATGGATACCTCACAAAGCAAACGCAAGCCTTATATCCGCCCCGTCGAAAAAGGGTGGTGGTTAAAGAACAACTTCTTTATTCACTATATGTTACGTGAAGGAACCAGCCTGTTCGTCTCAACCTATGCGGTGATCCTGCTGGT
>JAGOXX010000111.1 GCA_018059485.1 Aeromonadaceae bacterium
AATTTGTCGCACTTGAAATGGTGGAGGGAGAAGGATTCGAACCTTCGAAGGCAGAGCCGTCAGATTTACAGTCTGATCCCTTTGGCCGCTCGGGAACCCCTCCACAAGTGCGAGGCGCATACTAACAGATCTTCTGGTTTTGTGAACCCCCAAGCAGGATTTTTCCATTAAAAGAATTGGATTTGTGGCCGATAACCAGTGAAATCGCCATTTTCGAGAGTTATCTCATGCTGCCCAGTTCAATCCGTAATCACCTGCTCGTTGATGAGGGCCAGTTGGGGCAGCGCCTCAACCGTGACCTGCAGCATGGCGATCGGGCGGATTTCCGGTTGCATCTGGCCTTGCTCACCGACGCGGTGGAAGAGCAGCCCTGGTTTGATGCCAAACCGGCGGTCAGTTCCCAGAGCCGTGACTGGCGTCCGCACTTTGACTTGAGACCGGCAGAGGTGCTGGTGGCTGAAGGGGCTGGGAGTGACTGCAGTGCCATCAATGAGCGGTTGCAACAGGGGGGAAGCATGGTGGATGTGCGGCTCTGGCTGGCGCTGCAAACGCCGCCGCTGGCGGTCAAGCAACCGCTGCTGGATGAGGCTGTCTACGACAACCTGTCGCCGCTGGCGCGGGAGCGGTTGCAAGGAAAGCTGGCCGATATGCCACGCCAGGAGGATCCGTTGGTACTGTTGCCGATCCTCGACCGTTTGCAACAGGGGGTGGATACCCGGTTGCACTGGCTCAGTTGATGGCGCCTGCTCACTGGTGTAACGCGGTGCTTATCGGGCAAATCACAGGCAACAAAAAGGCGGGTAACCCCGCCTTTATGCTCGCTGAATTTTTAGCCTTGCGGCATGCTATCAAGCGTCGGCTTCATCCGGTTGCGGCTGCTCTTTGAGGGCGGCGTTGGCGCGACGGGCAATCGGCTTCTCGGTGTGACGATTGAGTTGGCGCTCCAGCTTTTGACCCAGTTCGTTGATGGCGGCGTAGAGATCCTCATGCTCTGCCTGGGCAAACAGTTTGCCGTTGGGGATGCCAGCACTGGCTTCGACAGTGAACATCAGACGCTCTTTGGAAACAATCACATGGGGTGTGATGAGAGGCACCTGAAGACGTTCGAGCTTTTCAAAACGGGATTCGATGCGCTCGCGGATAGCCGGGGTGATGTCGATGATTTTGCTGGTAATTTCGATTTTCATATTGGCCCCCTTCGGGTCGTCTTGCTTGTGTCTTCACCTTCAGATTACTCATTGGTAAAGATTGAAATGTGATCCATGTCACATAACCTTCCCTTGGCTATTCAGCAACTTATAAATTGTGATCTTTTCCGGTTTCGTGCCAAAAACAGCTTGAGCTCCATGAAACTGGCAGGCAGTATGACGGGAATAGGATCGTTTCTGTCCCTTCTTGGCAGCACTTCGTGTCGACCTCATGTCCGGTTTCCACTGCTTGATATCGCATGTTTGTACTCTTCCCTCGCAACCGCTGATCTGATGAGTGGATGCAGGGGGCGTTGCTGTGCCCGATGGGACATCAAACGTGGTTGGTTGTTGTGTTGGAGTGGTAAATGAAGCAGCAAGCCACGCAAGTCATGTGGTTTTTCGATCGGCAACATGATCAGTGGAGTCTCTCTGATCAGGGGGCCTACCAGCAGTGGCAAGGGGAGGGCAATCATCCCTGGGCCGCTCGCCTGTTACCGGAAGATGAGGCAGGCTTTGCCGACTTTCTCGTCCGGCTTCATGAATCACATCTGCCAGAGCAATTCATCGGTCATCTGAAAGATGATCAGGGTCAGCTTAACCATGTGCTCTGGAGCGGCCAATTTGTGCCCACCCAGCAGATCTGCTGTGGCTGGCTGGCCCCGCTCGATACCGCCAACAGCGCGGTCTCCTCCCTCAACCTCTCTTTGCCGTTGCTGCAAACCACTCTGCTCACCCAGTTGGCGCAGGCGCTCTCTGCCCGCACCGGGCTCGACTTCTTCAATACCCTGGTCAGCCAGCTGGCTCACATCCTCAAGGTGGATGCGGTCTGGGTGGGGGAGCTGTGCGGTGCCGACCGGGTCAGGGTGCTGGCCGCCGACGGGCTGGCGCAGAAGGATTACCCGCTGGCGGGCTCACCCTGTCAGGAGCTCTACAAGCAAGGTGCCATCTGTTTCGAGGTGATCGACGAGTCGCAGGAGTATCAACCCTGGCTGGCGGCCGGGCAGACTTACTATGGTCAGCCGCTGTTTGATGCCAGAGGTCAACTTCTGGGTCACCTGGCGCTGCTCTATTCGGCCCCGGCAGATACCCGCAACCTCACGTCGGTGCTCAATACCTTCTCGGTACGGATGGTGGCCGAGCTGGAGCGGCTGCAATCCGATGCCCAGATGCGCCTCTCTGCCGTTGCATTCGAGACCCACGAAGGGATCATCATCACGGATCCGGGGTTCAAGATCCTGCGGGTCAACAACGCCTTCAGCCAGATCACCGGCTTTGACAGCCAGTCGGTACTGGGCCTGCATCTGGAAGAGGATCTCTGGCCAAATCTGGGGGGATTGGGCTACGAGCTCAACACCCTCAGCCGCTGGCAGGGAGAGACCCAGCGTCGCCACGTCGATGGTCACACCTATCCCCAGTGGGAGATAGTGACGCCGGTGCAGGATGAGAAAGGGGTGATCAGCCACTTTGTCATCTGCTTCGAGGATATCTCAGAGCGCAAGGCGGCCGAGCGGCGCATTCAGGATCTCGCCTATTACGACGAGCTGACCGGATTGCCCAACCGCCGTCAGCTGCACGAAACCTTGGTGCAGACCTTCAACGAGTCGGTCCGCGACGGCCTGATTGGTGCGCTGCTCTTTATCGATCTCGATCACTTCAAGACCATCAACGACTCCCTCGGCCACGCCACCGGTGACTGGCTGCTCAAGGAGGTCGCCGCTCGCCTCAAACGGCTGGTGCGACAGGGGGATTGTCTGGCACGTCTCGGCGGTGACGAGTTTGTACTGTTGCTGCCGTCGCTCTCGGCTAGCCCGCCCCAGGCGGAGATGCAAGCCGATATCATTGCCGAGCGCCTCATCACCGAGATTGCCGCCCCTTATACCTATGTGGGACAGGTGTTGCACATCGGCGCCAGCGTCGGCATAACTTTGTTTCCGGATCGGGAGCAGGGGGTCGATGATCTGCTCAAGCAGGCAGATACCGCCATGTATCAGGCCAAGTCCGCTGGCCGCAAGACCCGTCGCTTCTTCGATGCCTCGATGCAGCAGCAGGCGGATCGCCGTCTGCTCATTCACAACGAACTGCGCAATGCCCTCAGCCAGCAAGAGCTGACCCTCTACTATCAGCCCCAGCATATGGTCGATGGCGGCGATATCATCGGTGTCGAGGCGCTCATTCGCTGGCAGCCGGCCGGTCGCTCGCTGGTCTCGCCGGCCGAATTTATCCCCATCGCCGAGGAGACGGACCTGATTGTCGATATCGGTAACTGGGTGCTGCACGAGGCGTGTGCCCAGTATGTGCTGTGGGAGGAGAACGGCATCCACATTCCGCAGATCTCGGTCAACGTCAGTGCCAAGCAGTTCCATGCCGCCGATTTTGTCGAGCGGATCCATGATGTGCTGGCGCAAACCGGCATGGATCCGGCCTGCCTCAATCTGGAGATCACCGAATCCGTGGTGCTGGGCCACGCCGAGGACACCATCAGCAAGATGACCGAGCTCAAGGAGCTCGGCATCAGCTTTGCCATCGACGATTTTGGCGCCGGTTACTCCTCCTTGAGCTATCTCAAGCGACTGCCTGCCGATGAGCTCAAGATCGACCGCTCCTTCATTCAGGACATCCCGAAAGATGGCGACAACATGGCCATCGTCGAGGCGGTGATCGCCATGGCGCGCCATATGGGGTTCAACGTCACGGCGGAAGGGGTGGAATCCCGTCAGCAACTGGAGTTTCTCAAGGCGCAGGGGTGCAGTTTCTATCAAGGCTATCTTGCCTCCAAGCCGCTGCCGGTGCCCTATCTGGAGAAATATGTACAGCGGCTGACCAGACCGGAGCCGCTACGCGAAATGCAGTTGAGCAGTGCAGAAAAATAGTCCCTGCTCCCCGCTGTAGCGCTGCCCGGCAACGGGTAGAATGAGAGGCAGTAGACCCACCGCCACCGGGCGGTGTATTGCCCTCAATGGAGATGTTCAGTGAAAGCTGTATGGGGAATTGTTTTGTCGGCGCTGTTTGTGCCGACTCTGATGGCGAAGACTGCCGACCAGACGCTCTACCGTCAGGCGTATGACGCCGTACGGGCCAATGATCAGGCCCGTTTCCAGCAAATTCGTGCCCGGTTGACCCATTATCCGCTGCTGCCCTATCTCGATTACTATCAGCTCGCCTTTCGTCCGGGGGCGGCCGATTACAACGATGTGACCCGCTTTATCCGCCAGCATGGGGATACCCCCCAGTCCAACCGGCTGGAGCGCAGCTATCTGACCTATCTGGCCCAGAGCCAGCAGTGGTCGCAGTTCCTGCGCTTCTATCCGGCCAAGCCGAGCTCCACCGATCTGCTCTGCATGCACTATCAGGCGCTCTATTACACCGGCAAGCCGAAAGAGGCGCTACAGGGGGCGGGCAAGATCTGGATGAGCGGTCAATCACGCCCCGATGCCTGCTCCCCGCTGTTCCTGCTGTGGCAGGCATCCGGTCAGCGTACCCAGGAGAAGATCTGGCAGCGGATGACGCTGGCGTTCGAGGCGGAAAACCCCAACCTGATCCGCCACCTTGGCGCGACCCTGGGTAGCGGCTTGCAGAGCTATGGCGATCAGATGGTGACCCTGTTCGAGCAACCCGCCAAGGCGATGAACCCGGCCTATTTCAGCAACAACCCCTATTCACGCAAGCTGCTCTCCCTCGGCTTGACTCGCTATGCCAATCAGGATCCGGAGTCGGTGCTGCGCCAGCTGGCGCTGTTTCGCAGCCGTTTCGGCCTGACCCAGGCCGAGGTGAAACCGGTAGAGCGTGCCATTGCCCGTCGTCTGCTGCTGGATCGCGCCATTGCCCAGCGCAGCTGGGTCGACAGCACGGTGAAAAAGCTGGCGGATCCCGATATCACCGAGTTGCGTGCGCGACTGGCCATCTGGGAGCAAGATTGGCGTGGCCTCTCCGGCTGGGTGAAGATGATGCCGATGGCCCGTCAGAAAGAGGATCGCTGGCGCTACTGGATGGCGCGCTCCCTTGAGGTGCAAGGGCAGCAAAAACCGGCGCGAGATCTCT
>JAGOXX010000112.1 GCA_018059485.1 Aeromonadaceae bacterium
GATCAGCTCAACAAGCAGCTGGGCAGTCAACTCAATCTCAGCATCAACATCAAACTCAACCAGCAGCAGTTGCAGCGGGTCAACAGAACAGTCCAAACCACGCTGCAGCAACAGATGTTCTGGGTCAGCAGCAACAAGCCGCTAGATTGGGCCTGGTTCAAGGCACTACCCTCTGCGGTGATCACGCAGCTCGAGGCGGCCAGTATCAACCTTCACCCAAGCGAATGGGCGGGCAAAACCTTACCCTTGTTGATCCTGATCGTACCCATGCTCATCGTGGGTGCAGTTTTGCGGTGGAAGCGCCAAACCCTGCGCGACAAGGTCAAGGCCCTGAGCAAAGATATCGGTCGCCTCAATCGCGACTCGCACCTGCATACCCCCAAGGCGCTGCTCTTCACCGGGCTTGAGGTTTTACCCGGTGCCCTGCTCATCATGGCCATCGGCTTGCTGTTCCTGTTTAGTGGGCTGAGTGAACCCAAGGTGATTTGGTTCCTGGCCCTACGACTGACGGCTGCCTATATGGCGTTCGCCATGTTGCTGAAGATCCTGCGTCCGGGGGGCATGGCCGAAAGCCACTTTAACCAGAATCCGAACGAGACGGCTCGTAAGTATCGAGCACTCAAGTACGTCTGGCGCTCACTGATCCCACTCATCATAGTCGCCACCCTGGGCGAGCTGGACCCCTCCCGCCTGGCTGACGATGCGATTGGTCAGTTGGTGACCCTGACGATGCTGGTGATTACGCTGATCCTGGTCTATCCGCTGTTCCGCTCCCGCACCCATATGGGCGAACAGAACGACTGGCTGCAATGGTTTAGTGCCGCCGCGCTAACCCTGGCCCCAATCGCCTTGATTGTCCTGGTCGTCCTTGGCTACTACTACACGGCTCTGAAGCTGACCAACCGCTTTATTGACACCTTCTACCTCTTCATGGCCTGGAGCATAGTCCAGCAGACAGCCATCCGCGGATTGTCCGTGGCTGCCCGCCGACTCGCCCACCGCCGCGCTGTCGCACGCCGCGAACAGCTCAAGCAGCATGAAGATATTGACGCCACCGAGCTCATCGAAGACAAGCCGATGGCCTTGGAAGATATCAACGAACAGTCACTGCGATTGACCAAGGTGGTACTGTTTGTCTTGCTGGCCGGTGGATTCTACTGGCTATGGTCTGATCTGGTTGCCGTCATCTCTTATCTCGACAGTATCACGCTGTGGCATACCACCACGGGTGCTGCCGGGAGTGAAGTACTGTTACCCGTCAGTCTGCGGGACTTCCTGCTCGCAACGCTATTTGCCGTAATAGCCTGGGTTCTGACGAAGAACCTACCGGGCTTGCTCGAAGTGTTGGTGCTCTCGCGAATGCAGCTGGGACAAGGCGCCAACTACACCATCACAACCATGCTCTCTTACACCATAACCAGTGTCGGTGTGTTGCTCTCACTAGCTACATTGGGGATGTCATGGGATAAGTTGCAGTGGCTGGTCGCAGCCCTCTCGTTGGGGATCGGTTTTGGTCTGCAGGAGATATTCGCCAACTTCGTCTCGGGCCTCATCATTCTATTCGAGCGCCCGGTACGCATCGGCGATGTCATCACCCTTGGCACCTTCTCGGGCTCGGTGAGCAAGATCCGCATTCGCGCCACGACCGTCACCGACTTTGACCGTAAAGAGATCATTGTCCCGAACAAGATGTTCATCACCACTCAGCTGACCAACTGGTCGTTATCTGACACCACAACCCGAGTCATCCTGCGGATCGGTGTGGCCTACGGCTCGGATCTGGACAAGACCCGCGAGCTTCTGCTGCAAGCCGCCAAGGAAAACAACCGGGTGATGCGAGAGCCTGAGCCTGTGGTGTACTTCCTCAACTTCGGCGCCAGCACGCTGGATCACGAGATGCGTCTGTATGTTAAAGAGCTGGGCGATCGCAACCCGGCCATCGATGAAATCAACCGGCGCATCGACAAATTGTTCCGTGAGCATGGCATCGAGATTGCCTTCAACCAGGTGGATGTCTATGTCAAAAACATGGCCACCGAACAAGAGCTAAAACTCGGCACGACGCAAATCATGGGCGCGGCAGCAGCCGGCGGCGCAACCGGTACCCCGCCTGCATTGCCCCCCGTCTAAAGGAGCAAAAGGGGCTAGCCAGGAACAGGGGATGCCATGCATCCCCTGTTTTTTTGCCAAAACTAAGCCAACTGAATCCCAGATCTCGGCGACTCCCCGCTGCGAACCGGGATCCCCATCGCAGCTTAAAAATCAACTACCTATATTGTTCAATTGCTCACTATGCTTAGAGCATGTCCATCACCGAGCAGTTGTTATGGCCAGTCTCTCTACTCGCGGAACCGATGCCTGGGTCGAACGCATCAGCACCAAAGAGATGCCTGCGCTCTGCTCGACCGTTCGCATGCTTGAGCAGATGGCCAAAGATGATACGGCCTCACTGGCCAACCTCGGACAATCAGTACTGCACGACCACGGCCTGACCACCCGGATCCTGCGCGTGGCCAACAGTGTCACCTACAGTCGCAGCGGCAACCAGGTGACAACCATGAGCCGGGCAGCCGTGCTACTCGGCTTCAATGCCCTCAAACACATCTGCATTACCGCCACACTGGTCGATAGCCTGCTGAAAAATCGTGACATTAGCCAGTCAGTCTACGATCGACTGATGCGGTTAATGGCGCAATCCTTCCATGCTGGTATGTTGACCAAAATGTTGCTCGCCGAGCATGATGAAGATACGCGAGAAGAGGCTTTTATTGCCGCCCTGCTACACAATCTTGGCGAGAGTGCCTTCTGGAGTCTGGGCGGCCCACTGGCCGAAGAGTTGGACGAGAAGCTCAGGAACGCCCCTGCCACACAGCACGACGAACTGGTACGAGAAACCCTCGGAACCAGCTTTAACAAACTCAGTATTGGACTCGCCAGCTCCTGGCGTATGGGCAAACTGCTGATCGCATCACTCCAGGATCCCGACCGCCGGACGCCCGAGGTGCAAGCCATCGATCAAGCCAACCGATTCAGCGCCTTGATCATGGATCCACAAACCACCCAAGCTCAACTCCAGCAAGGGCTCAGCGTGTTGGCCAAAGTGATGGGACAAGATGTCAGCATGGTCAAACAGGCCGTCAAACGGTGCAACTATGAGGCGGTGCGACTGGTCAATGCCTACGGGGCGCGCATGTTGACCCCCTATCTGGATAAGGGCACCAACACGCTGCTGCAGCCAGAGAACGAGGTGCCTGCAGTACCTTCCGAGTCCAGCGAGTCGCTACAACTGCGCATGTTGCGCGAACTGACCTTTCTGACCCTGGAGAAGGCCGATATCAACCTGATGATCCACACGGCTCTGGAGGGGATTTATCGCGGTATTGGCATGGACAGAGTCTTGGTGCTGATGCTCAACCGGGAAAAAAACCGCCTGATCCCCCGCTTTGTCACAGGTAAAAACGGCGATTTGTTGAAGTCTCGCTTCACCCTCGACATCAGCGCCAGCAACAATCTATTCAGCCACCTGCTCAGCCAACAAGAGCCTCTGTGGGTCACCGCCCTCAACGATCCCAAGTGGTCAGCGTTGATCAGCCCGGCGCTTAAAGCCGCCGTATATAACAAAGGTTTTTTTATTGCCCCCATTATCGTCGATCAACGATCCATAGGGCTGTTTTATGCCGACCGGGCTGACTCGGGCCAGACACTAAGCCGAGAGGATTATTTCAGCTTCACCCACTTCGTCCAGCAGACCAACCTCTGCCTCTCGGTAGCTATCAAGAAATAAGAACCTTGCCACCTCTGATTGACCGCACAATTTAACAACTTCCACGGGAAAAATATTTCCATTCGGAGCTTAATTCCGTAGCATGGCTTGCGCATGAAGTGAGCGCCTTCAGGACGAAGGGACTCAGATACACAACTCATCGAAACCAGAGTACGAAGGGAATCAGCATCTGGGGGCTGCAACCTAGTGGCGGTAGCTTTCCTGCGATTTAGTAGCACAGATGAAGATGTAGGCCTAGAGATCAGACAAGGGACTGCGCACCCCATTGGCTCCATGTTGCAAAACGTGGGTATAGATTTGCGTCGTCCGAACATCAGAATGGCCCAACTGCTCCTGCACCGTGCGAATATCCGCGCCGCGTGCCAATAGATGCGTGGCAAACGAGTGCCGCAAAGTATGGCAACTGACGGGTTTTCCCAATTGCAACTGCCTGGCCGAGACCCGCACCGCCTTCTGAATCGTTGACGGATCCAGGTGATGACGTCGCCAGGAGCCATCGACCGGATCCCGACTCAGGTGGGATGCAGGAAACAGGTAATGCCACCCTAACTCCTTGCATGCAGCCGGATATTTACGTGCCAGTGCCGAGGGTAGAGCAACACCGGCATAGATCTCATTCAAACAATCATCCAGATAAAATCGCTGGACGTAAGCAATCTGTTCTCGTAACGCAGGAATCAGCTCGGAGGCCAAGGTCACACGACGATGCTTACCGCCTTTACCGTTCCAGACCATGACACACAGATAGTTAAAATCAATGTCGTGGACACGCAGACGCATCACCTCCATCAAGCGGAGACCACTGCCATACATGAGCTGGGCCAACAGACGCAGATGAACCGGGATAGCCAACAACAGAGCCCGCACCTCGCTCTGTGTCAGAACGGTCGGCAACTTGGCTGGACGCTGGCTGCGCGTAAATTGCATCTCTAGCTGCAGTGGTCGCAGCAATATGGTGCGATATAAAAATACCAGTGCATTCAACGCCTGAGCCTGTGTCTTGACAGCCACATGGCGCTCAGTCACCAGGTAGGACAAAAATTGCTGAACTTCGGCTTCGCCGAGCTCTGAAGGATGACGCATCCGGTGGAAACGAATAAACGCCTTGATCCAGTGCAGATAGGCTTCCACCGTGGCCATGGCATAACGCAGCATCAGCATCTGCTCATAGATGCTAGCCAGAAATGGCGAATGTGGTTTGCGCATAGGAGACCTCCAGCATGTATATACATCCAGTATAAACACGAGTAGGTCCCGCTGCTGACTATGTGGACAAATTCCGCATTTTTACCTGACCTATGCGACATCAAACTTCGAAACAGAAGCTCTTTCAGGGGGTTCCATACTTCAGGTACCCTAAACAACACCAGACTATGGCGCGCGTATCCCCACGCAAACGAGGACACTCGCCAGACAATAAATTGTT
>JAGOXX010000023.1 GCA_018059485.1 Aeromonadaceae bacterium
TATCTCTCCTGTTTTGCCAGCATCAACATCTATCTGTTGGGCTTTGCCCGTCTGATCTGGAGCCTGGCTGACGAAGGGAAACTGCCTCAGCCGCTGGCCCAGCTATCGAGCCGAGGCATGCCGATCCGCGCCCTGCTCTGTGTTCTCGGCGTGTGCGTGCTGGCTATCTCGTTGAGTTTCTGGCTGCAGCTGCCGCTGGATCAACTGATCCGCTACGCCAATGGCAACTTTATCCTGGTTTATCTTCTGTGCATGGCGGCCGGTTGGCGCCTGCTACCGGGTATGGGGCGCTGGCTGGCCGGGCTGAGCGTGATCTTGTGTCTACTGGTGCTGATCGCCCTGGCGAGCGAGGCTCTGTATGCCCTGCTGCTAGCTGTTGGTTACGGCGGCTATCGCGCCTGGCGCCGTTATCGTATTGGGGCTCAACAGAATACAATGCTGCCATTGGACTAAAAAGATGGATTTCTGGCTAAACTTTGCCGGGTTCTGGCCGATACTGAGGTTGGACAGGAGGGTGTCACTATGAATGTTACCGCTGCAACTGGAAACTATGGCCAAGAGGCGATGATCGCCTCCTTGAGCAAGAAGCAACAGGAAGCGCAAGGTGAGGCAGCTCTGGCGTTGTTGCAAGGGGCGGTGCAAACCGTTCAGAGCACGACCCCGAGCTCATCTGGCGGCAGCCTGGGCAGTAATATCGACATTCACGTCTGACGGGCGACAATGAAAGTTGGAAACCGATGAACGTGTGAGTCAAAAAAGGGAGGCATTTGCCTCCCTTTTTCTATCTTGGATCGGCTGATTGACTCAGGGCAGGACGAAGTGGTTGACCAGGGTCAGCTCGCCAGCTTTGCGCAGCGGTACGCGGAAAATCTGCTGCTGCTCATTGGCTTCCCCTTCGTCGGTGATCACGCTGACCTGTGCCGTGGTCACGCTCTCCTCACCCTCGCCGCTGCCATAGTAGTTGACGTAGACCAGGTAGTTACCCGGTTGCGGCGCCGCGGAGGCGAATATTTCGGGGCCATAGCCCGTGGTGACATCGACATCCAGTGCGCCGCCATTCTCCAGAACCCGGTTGCCATAGTAGACATGCTCGCCATCCGGGGTGACGACGTGCAGATCCAGATCGGTATTGTCCGTGTCCCAGGAGAGCAGGATGCGCAACTTGGGTCTTAGTTGGCCGCTTTGATCATCGTAAAATTGCACCCGCTTGCTGACCTGGCCATCCGGGCTGCGGATCTCGACGCTGTTGCTGCCAGCGGCGAAGGAGTAGGGGCGGGCAAAGCTGCCATCCTCCTCGACGCGCTGCGGCATGGCGATGCCATTGACCACCAGGGTGTAGGGCCCTTTTGCTCCCTTGGGGCGATTGGCGATCTGACCGCGGATCAGACTCTCCTTGCCCTGATCCAGGGGAACCGAGACCGAGTTGGCCGGGTAGTGCACCTCTTGCAGGTACTGATCGCCATCCCCCACGCCAGCGCGCCAGCCGCCAGTCGGATTTATCAGCTCCACCTGTTCGGCAGCATTCAGAGCCAGTGGCAGGCATGCCAGCCAGAGCAGGCGGGCGTGTATCGATCGGATCATGGTTCACCTCTTACCAGGCGTCGAGCCAGGTCTTCAATATAGGCTTCGTCCTCTCCATGGGGATGATGGGCGAAGGCCAGATGCAGATATTCGTGGGTCAATGCGATGCGCCCATCCAGTGATGGGTTGGGACGCACATAGATGCGTTGTGCCTGCTTATCGGCGTAGGGACGCCCTTGCGGCAATAGGCAGACACTCAAGGGTTGTGCGGGTGGTTCAAAACCGGGCTCCCCCTGCAGGCGGGCTTGCCAACGTGTGGCCTGATGTTGCAGCCAGGACTGGGCATCCGCCAGCCGTGGACAATCTGCGGCTTGCTGACTGTCACCAAGGGTTAGGGTTGCCGCCGGGTAGGCGCGGGCCAGAATGGCGGTGAAGTCGAGACCGGCGCGATCCCAGTCGACGGCCTGCTGCCAGCTCAAGCGGTTAGCCTGGGGCTTGTCGCTGTGATACTGCACCTCGATGCCGTGCAGGGTCAGTCGATCGGTACTGCGTGCGGCGTTCAATGCGGCAGGGGACGGGGCATGGGGGGAGACTCGTTGAAAGCGTGAGCTGTCATCCAGTTGCAGGCAATCACCCTGGTGGCTGGCCTGTTGCTGCAGGTAGCTGCGAGCGGCTATGGCTAGAGCCCGCGCCGCTTGGGGATAGCGGGCATCGCCCTCCCGATCGACGACTCGGGCCACATACTCAGGCTCCGCGAAACGGCCCCAGATCACGGGGGAGCCCTGAGCGGTTTGTTCGAGCCAGAAGTGACCGGGCTCCGCCTGCCAGGCCAGTTGTTGGCCATTGGCAAACGCAAGCTGATAGCTGCCGACCAGAGGGCCGGCCGAAGTCTCGGCCCCATGGGGGCGGGTGATCTGGGCCAGCGGATAGCGGGCAAAATAACGAACCTGGACACAACTGCTACCGTCAGGCTGCGGCTCCTGCTGTAACTGATGGGCGATGGCAGGGGCCATGCGGGTGAGCACGCTACTGCTACCTCCTTGGCCGCCAAACCAGAGGGGGGTGCCATTGTCACTCCAGCCGGCACCGCCGCCGACCAGCCCCCACTCGTTCGTAGCTTGGGTATAGGTCTTGGCTCCCAGCAGGGTACCTAAGCTGCCAGCCGCCTCTTTGCCGCGGCCGTGTAGCACCACACCGGTCAATACCTCGCGACTGCGTTGTTGTACCGCGGCGGGAACCACGGACAACGCAGCCAGCAGACTGCTGACGCTGACTCGTTGTTGCGGCTGCAGGTGGGACAGCTCTTGGAGCCACTCCGGCGCCTGTCGTTGTTGCCAATAGCTCCGCCAATCCGCCGCGTGGATCCCCAACCGCTCGGGAGCGAAGTAGAGGCCGCAGGAGCGGATCAGTGCCTCATCGCGATCCACACTCTCTCCCGGATCGCAGCAGTATTGCTCTTGCTCTGGATCCTGACCCGTGCAGCGTAGCGGCGGCTCCTGCTGGCCATTGGCCTGCAGATAGCCGTAGACAAACAGTTTCCAGAGGCTGCCCAGCGGAGTTTGTAATTCGCTTGGCACTGGCTGAGCCGTGGTGCTTGGCGGCGTCCACAGACGTGGCTCGGCCCCGCCCAGCACCAGCCGATCGGGCCAGTGGTCGCTCCCCCAACCGTAGGGGGCGACAACCAGCAGACCGATCGCCAGGTGTGGACGGAGCCATCGCATCACTTATTCCACCTGCCACTGCTGCAACTGACCACCCTCGGTCAGTGCCTTGTCCGCCGGTTGATACATGCGGAAGTAACGGCTGGCTGGCAGGTTGAAACGACCTCGCTCGGCAAAGCGCAGCAGTTGGCGTACCGTCAGCGGGCCATTGAGCTCAGGCACAGGGACGCGGTAGGAGAGCTCTCCCTCCTCATACTGGGCGCGGCTGAAGCTGACTGGCGTTTCGTTGCCGTCGAGCCCGGCGACCTGGATCCCCCAGGTGGAGGGCTCGACGCTGGCTCCTGGGGGCAGTGCCGCCTCCAGCAGACCAAAGCGGTAGACCTGCTGTTGCTCCGGAGTCAGGATGAACTCATCGACATACAGGGCATTGCTCTGCAGCTCGTCACCACTCTTGAGCGCCACGGCGCTGAAGCCGGTGCCATCGCTCAGTGGCTCGAGGCGATAGAGGGTGCGCTGCAGGGTGACGGGCAGGGTTCCTGCCGACGGCTCGGCACTGCGATAACGAACCAGCAATTCGCTGCCAGCCGGCAGTTCACCGCTCAATGCGACGCTCGTCGGCAAGCCTGCGCCATGCCACAGCCATTGTGGTGAACCGCTGGGCAGACGCGCCAAATGCCAGGCTCCTTGGGGCTTGACTGTGGTCGCGTTGGCGTTGGGGGCAGTGATCTGCGGCTGCAGCAGACTCAGCAGCAGGGAGCGCTCCAGCGTTGGGCTTTGCGGTGTCACGCGTGCCAGCAGTGACTCAATCTGTGACTCGCTTGGCATGGCTTTGCTCGCCATCCGATCCAGTAGTTGCAGCAGAGGCTCTTGGCTCGAGCGGATCAGAGGTTGCCAGCGCTTGGCTTCAGCCTGCAGTGCTGCCGTTGGTGCCGAGTGGCGCAGTTGATGCAACTGTTGACTGAGCTGCAACGCCAGTGCCAGCGCCTGATCGCTCTGCGGATCCGTGAATATCAGTCCGTTTTGGCTCCAGGTTGCCATCGGCTGCTCGCTCGCGACCATGGCTGCTTCAGCTGTGGCGGTCGCCGCGCTGGCTTCGGTAGCCACCTCGGCCGTGTTGATGGCGGCGCTAGTGGCTTGACTGACGCCACTGTCGAGGGCAGCACTGGCAGCCGTTTGCTTCTCAATCTGAACCATGGGTTGGCTCAGCGGCTGAGGCTGACGGCTGGCCAGCTCGGCGAGCAGGGCTTCATCCGCACCCTGTTGTAGGGTGTCGACCGGCAGGCCCATCTGGGCCATCCACCACAGGGCCAGCTGACGGTACAGGAGCGGCTCCTCGGCGGCCTTTTGCTGGTAGATGGCAAGCAGGGCCTCACCCTGACCGGCCGGTAGCTGTAACCCCAAGGCCTGGGTGGTGAACCAGTCGGCATAATAGGCGTAGCTGCTCAGTAGCAGACTGCCTTGTGTCTGATCGCCCCACCAGCCGAAGCTGCCATCGACATTCGCCATCTGGATCAGTCGGACTCTGTGGGTCAGCAGCTCGCTGCGCAGCTTGTTCTGTGCCTCGGGGTCATCGGCCAGACGGTAGGCGATTGCCAGCGGGATCAGGCGGCTCGCCGTCTGTTCCAGGCAGCCATAGGGATACTCAATCAGATCGTCGAGTACTCGACGCAGGGCGCTGTCGGTGGTCGATTGCACCGTGATGCGGATATCACTGGCATCGCTCGGCAAGGCCAAGGGGCGAGAGGTGCCGTTCAGCGTCAGTCGTTGTTGCTGCGGTGCGGGCCACCCTTGGGGGGCTATGGTGACTCGGGTCTGCAGACTATCGACGTTCTTATCGGCGACACTCAGCTGGCTGCCGAGATCGCCGCTTTGCAGATCGGTCAGCGGCAGGCGCAGATAATTGGCGCCAGGAGCCAGATCCAGGGATTGCTCTTGGGGCTCTTTGAGACCACTGATGGTGACAAGCCCGGAGCTCTTTTCGCCCTGGTTATTGAAGGCGACCAGCTCGACAACCGGTTCATCCCCTTGGCGGAAACGGCTGGGGCCGGTCCACTTCAGGTAGTAGGGCTTATCGGAGCGAATATAGTCCGCTTTCTGTCCAACCACGCCATCCGGAGTCACGGCGCGAACCGTGATGCGCCAACGGGTCAGCGAGTCGGGCATGGTGAAGCTGAGTTTTGCCTTGCCATCGGGGCCGGTTTGCACGCTGGGAGCCCAGAGTGCCGTATCCTTGTCTTCGCGGCGTGGACGCTCGAGTACCTTGACGCCCCGTTCGTTAAAACGACGGCCCGCCACGGCTTTGCCTTCATAGGGTAACGACATGTCGTAGGTGATGAAGTTCAGGCTCGAGGTGGTGCGCACGTTGTTGCGACGCGGGTGGTAGAAGAAGTCATGGATATTGGGTGCCAGCTCGGGCTGCAGCAGGTAGACCATCTCGTCGACCACGCTGACCACCAATTGGGCTGGGGCCGGTTTTCCGTCTACCAGACTGCTCAGATCTAGCTCAACCTTGTCTCCAGGCTGATAGCTGGCTTTGTCGCTGGCGATCTGCAGGTCTACCTTGGGTTGAGCAACCAGCAGACCGGCATTGCGGAACAGGTAGGCTCCCTGCTTGGCATAGAGTACCGAGAAGGTGACATTGGGTGAGAAGGCCTGTTCGACCGGGATGCTGACTCGCCACTGGCGCGGAGCCAGTTGTTTGGCGCTGAACCAGTCGCCGCCCTGGGTCAGCAGGGCGTGATGTTCAATCTGATCCCGCTCCAGAGTGAGCAGGGCTTCGCCCACTGCCTCGGGGAAGGTGATCAGGGCCTGTGCCGTGTCGCCCGAGGCGTAGCGTTCCCGATCGAAACGAACCTCTATGGTGCCGGGGGCCGCCTTCATGCCATCCCCGGAAACCCAGTGATTGGTGGCAGCCAGCAGGTTACCGGCCTCATCGCGCAGCGACAGGGTATAGGATCCCGAGTCGGTCAAGGGGAGATCCAGACTGCTGGATCCTGCCGCCAGCTCCCCGCTTTGACGGCTGCGATCTTCCAGGCGCAGCAGCTCATAGCTGGCAGGAACCGAGTCGGTTGCTGGCGCACTGCCTTCGGCCTGCCATTCGAAGGTGACGGTTTCCCCCGGTTCGCTGAACTGCTTCTGCGCGTGCAGGCTATAGGGTGTCATACCGCGCTCAATCAGGATCTCGCGCGTACTCTTGACGCGCCAGGCGGCGGCATCGTTGGCCAGCAGGGTGACTATGTAGCGGCTGGGCTCCTTGGCGGCGGGCAGCTCCAGAGCCACCTCGCCCTGGGCATCACTCTTGAGCTCCTGCTGTTGCAGTTTGACCGGGAATAGGCCGGCGTAGCGCAGCTCACCCTCGACCATGTTCAGTTTCTGGGCGCGCAGACTCAGGCTGATGGCGGCGTTGGCCACCGGATCGCCATTGGGATAGCGCAGCTGGATCTTGCCCTTGATGGCTTCGCCCGTCTTGTGATTGGGGGAGTCGAATTGCAGCTGGATATCGAAGTGCGGTTTGACATATTCGGCAACGCGGAAGGCGGCCGAATAGCGGTCACTGCCTAGGGTCATCTGCGTCTCGTAGCCACCTGGTTGCGTATCGGCAGGCAGAGTGAAACTGAGATCGGCACCGCTGGCGGCTTGCCAGGGGGTCTTTTGCCGCAACAACTCCATGCCGGATGGATCCAGAACCTGGACTTGGAGCTGCCCATCGGCGACCGATTCGGAGTCGCGGGCGTTGGTGAAGTGGCGAGCGATGAACTTCAGATGGACGCGATCGCCAGGGCGATAGAGCGGCCGATCGGTGACGGCATACAGCTTGGTGTTGTAGATCTCGCTGTCATAGTAGAAGTTCTCGGCGATGGTCAGACCGCCCTCGCTATCTCGGGCCAGCAGGTAGCTGTGTTCCGGACTGACATGGTCAAACAGACCGACACCGCTGGCATCGCTGGTTTGACTCTGCAGGGTGCCGGTGCCATCACTCCAGATCAGCTGGCTGCCCGGCATGGGGGCTCCGGTCTGGCGGTTGACACTCCAGGCCAGCATCTGATGGCCCGCATTCTTGGTGATGATGATGCTATTGGCGACAAACAGCAGTGTGGTGGCCCGGTGAGATCCGATGACGGCTTCGACCAGGTAGAGGCCTGGCTTCTGTTTGCCCAGCGGGATCATCACGTTGCCGGGGCGAGGCTCAATGAATTCACTGCTGCTGCCTTCGAGCTTGACTCCCTTGGGTGGCTTAATGCCGGCAGCCTGCCACAGGGGGTAGCGGAATTGAGCAACCAGGGGCAGGTTGGGGATGGGCGCAAAGCGGTTGGGATTTTCGTAGCGGGTCGGCGTGTCTATGTGCCGACTGGTGCTGAGCTCGGGGGCTACTTCGGTGGCTGCACGGCGGCTATCGGCCGACAGCAGACGCTGCCAGGAGCGGCGGCTGCTCTTGTACCAGGAGTCCCACAGGTAGCTCAGGGTATTGGCGGCACCTTCACCCCGGTAGTTCGCTTGCACCTTGATGCGGTGGAGGTTGGACTGTTTCTTCAGAAACTCCAGTGGCTCCGGGATCTGGTAGAGTCGCACATCAGCGCCGCCATACTGCTCCAGGTAGTACTGTTCGCGAGCATTGGCTTCGAGACGCACCAGAGCCTCTTCATCGCTGCCGTAGCTGGTATCGCTCAACAGATAGAAGGTCGACCCCTGAAGCGGACTGTAGTCACTGCCAGGGATTGGTTGCAGAGTACTTTCGCTCTGGGCCAGTTGTTCGCGTTGCTCCGCCGGAGTCGGGTTGGCTTCGTCGGCAAATGCCAGCGAAGCGCCACCCAGCCAGGTCAGTGCGACAAGAAATCCAGCCGATAGAGTCCGATAAAGTTGGGGTTGTTGCCAATGGGTTGCCACCGGGTGTCCTTCCATTGAATGAGCTGTTGAACCGTTACCGCACGCAAACCATTGTCGTGTGGCGTTACTGTACCTGTGTGATAGGCGATGTACTGCCCCATCCAGACCATCAGGTGTTGTTCATCCCCTTGATCAAAAAACAGCAGATCGCCGGGTTGCGCCTGATTGATCTCCTTACTGACAAACTGACTATTGCCCTGGATCAACGCCAGGGCGGTGACGAAGGCTTTGTGCTGGCCATCAATATCGCGCCAGTTGAATCGTAGTGCCCGTTGGCTATCGCTAAGCTGCAAGGGGGCGGGCAATTGGGCTGGCGTCAAACCGCTGGCCCGTTGCCACTTCTCGCCATGATCCGCCAGTGCCTCGGCAACAGCAAAGCGAACCAGACCTGCACAGTCGCGGTGTACCCAGCGCGGCGAGGGTCGGCGCACCTGTTCATCGACGATGCGCGTAAACCAGGCACGAAAGCGTTGCGACTGTTCGGCATCCAGTTGAATGGCCGCCTGCTCGGAGGCCAATCCTTCCAGTGCCGATGCTCCTGATGTCAGCATCAGCAGGAGCAGACATATCCACCTCACGGTGTTACAAACTGCCAGTCGAGAGGCTGCCACTGCAGACCGCTCTCCAGTTGCAGCACCGAGCTCTTGCGGCGGATCGTCAGCGGTGGATAGCTGGCCAGCGTCTGCAACCGTGGGGCCAGATAAGTTTTGGCCGCATCGCGAAACAGCGGCTCCAGCTGACCCGGCAAGCTGGAATACATCTCTCGCTCCAGCAGTGAAGCCAGCGTTTTGGGCGTGAGGTAACCAACTAGATCATCGGCGTCGCTCAGGCCGTCGGCTAGCGCCGGGAATTGTTTCTGCTGCACGCTGACGGCTTGCTCGACCAGGGAGCCATCCGGTGAGAAAAACAGGTAGGAGCCGGAGATTGCCAGCTTGACCGGGAAGTAACGGGCGGCGGAGAGCTCCTCCTTGAAGGGCTCTTTCGCGGCTAGATGACTGCCGTAGCGGGCACTGACCACCCGACTCCAGTAGTGGGCCTGGTCGGCATCCTGCTCTTCGACCGGGAAGCGCTCTCCTCGAACATATTCATGGGCGCCGATCACGGAACCAAACAGCTTGCCCAGGGACTTTGCATGCTGCTTGGCGGCCGCTTCGTCCGCAAAGCGAGCGATGAAGAGCGGTGTGCTCAGTCGTGACTTTTCATACCAGCAGACGGCCAGTGGTGATTGCAGCTGGTTAAGCACGGCGTCCAATTGAACCTCTGCCGGGGCCAGCTTCTTGGCCAGCTCCTGGCTGGCTTGCCACTCGAGCGGCAAACCGCTACAGACGGCGGCGCCGGTCGGGGCCGCTTGCCAGAGCGCGGCATTGTCCCAGCCATGGGGGGCTTGACTCTCATCGACCAGCAGCTGGCTGCTCCAGTTCTGGCCATCAAAATCAAAGCGAAGTGCCTGGAGAGCCGGGAAGAATCGTTGATAGCCAAAGGAGAGGTAGTTGGTGCTGACCACCAGGCTGTGTCCCTTGAGCTGATCGGAAAGCTGAAGCTGGTGACGCAGTGCCAGTTGATTCTCAGCCTCACTGCTCAGAGCCGAGGACACATGGGCCAGTTGGCCAGCCAGCAGGTGAGGCTCCTGATAGCTGCTCTCTTCATCGGTCGTTGGGGTTTCATCGTAGCCAAGCAACATACCGGCGTCGGAGATGATCACCAATCGCGAACCATGGGAGGCCAGCACCAGATGGCGTTGATAGCCATAGGCTAACTGGAGCAGCGGTACAGTGTCGCCGTCGACCTGCAGCTCGCCAAGTTTGCTGAGCTGACTGTCGTCGAGGGCTATCTCGGCCAGCCCCTTGAGAGCGCGAGTGACCAGATTTTGTTCCAGGGAGAGCATCCAGTAATCCAGTTTGCCATCGTTACCGCGCCACAACGCCAACTCGGCTGGTGAGTCGATTACCTGTTGTACTAATGCATCGCTGAATGTCAGATGGTGCTCATAGGCCAAGCGCCGCAAAGTACCCATCAACGAGAGTCGCCCCTCCTGCTCTTCGTAGTAAAACGCGAACTCTTCGGTCAGTGTTGCCTTGAGCAAAGGCACCTTCAGCAGATCCCGCGGCAACGCCGAGAGTTTCTCGCTGAGTATCAAGGCATCTGGATGGGTGAAATCGATCGGCACCAGGGTATTGGCAAGCTGAATGCGTGAGCTTCCAGCTGATGCGTGCAGTTTGTACCGTAATACGGTGACTCCGGCGACGCTGAGCAGCGAAATACCACAGAGGCTGACGAGCAGCCACTTAACCGATTTGGATAGCTTCATGACAAGAGATTCCACAGCGAGCGATGACCGAACCCGATTAGCACCATGGCTATGGGGCGGAAAGTTATGACTCATATGGTGCCTTGAATGGCGCCAACAGGCAAGGCTCAAGCGCTTAGCCTCGATGAGTCCGTCACAGTGTAGACACTGTTTTTCAGTTGGGGGGGAAAGATGTGACATTTTCAGAAAAAACAAAGGCCCGTTGCCTCCAGTGATGGAGAATCAACGGGCCTTGGTCGACTGTTTTTCCGGGCTAGAAGATGTCTTCGGTGCTGGTACCTGGCGAGGTCGGCTCGCCTTCGCCAAACAGGGTATTGTTCCCTGGATTGGCCAGCGTCGGCTCACTGCCTCGTTGGAAAAATTCGTTACGACTGGAGCCATCGTCACGACTGCTCATCAGCCCGGAGAGATTATCGATGCGTACCGTTACGACATCCTCCGGTTGCGGGAGCGGGGACTCCGGCATGCCAGCCAGCGCTACCTTCATGAAATCGATCCAGATGGGTTGAGCGGCACTGGCACCATACTCATTACCGGCGATGGAGCGACCCAGCTTACGCCTATGGTCATCAAAGCCGACCCAGGAGGTTGCTACCAGTTTGCCGTTGAAACCGGAGAACCAGGCATCCTTGGCCTCGTTGGTGGTCCCGGTTTTGCCGGCGATATCTGTGCGGCCAAGCTCCTTGGCTGCTCGCCAGCCGGTACCCATCCAACCGGCGTTCATACCCCGGTCACGGCCACCGAAGATGGCGCTATGCAGCGCTTCGGAAACAAGAAACGCATTGGCATGGCTGATGATCTGCGGCGCTATGTTGGCAGCAACATCCAGAGGCAGGGAGTTCTCTTCGCTGCTGGTTTGGGCGCCACTGGCGGCACTGCTTTCCGGTGTGGTGGCGGCAAGCTGATTGCTGCAGGTATCACAGGCCCGCTTCGGTTTGGCTTCGTAGATGAGATTTCCCTGGGCATCCTCGATGCGAGTAATGAAATAGGGGTCAACCTTGAATCCGCCATTGGCGATGGCCGCATAACCGGTGACCATCTCCAGTGGGGAGACCTCGATTGCCCCCAAGGCCAGGGCTTCGTTGCGTTGTTCCGGTTTCACATCGAAACCGAACATGCGCAGATGATCCATCAGTTTGCCGATGCCTATACTGCGCAGCAGTCGCACCGAGACGACGTTTTTCGATCGGGCGAGAGCCTCGCGTAGCGTAATGGGGCCGTCGTAAACGGGCGGAGAGTTCTTCGGACTCCAGACTGAGCCACTGCCGGTATCCCATTGATTGATGGGGGCATCATTCACCAACGAGGCGAGGGTAAAGCCCGAGTTAAATGCCGCCGAATAGATGAATGGTTTGATATTCGAGCCCGCTTGGCGTCTGGCCTGGTCAACCCGGTTGAACTTGCTCTGTTCAAAGCTAAACCCACCAACCAGGGCTTCAATGGCACCATCTTGCGGATTCAGGGCAACGAATGCGGCATTGACGTCTGGAATTTGGACCAGCCTTAGCTGAGAGTCATCCACGGGCCAAACCCAAATCAGATCACCGACGTGAAGTATGTCGGCTGCGCGTCGGGGGGCTGCCCCCTGCCGTTCGTCGGTGATAAAGCTGCGGGCCCATTTCATGCCGTCCCAATTGATGGTGCCTTCGAGCCCCCCCTTGATCACAATGTCGGCCTGCTTGTCACGCAGACGGGTGACTACGGCTGGTTCAAAGGGATCACTGCTGGAGAGGTCAGTTAGATATTCATAAATCTTGTCGTTGCTCCAGGCTGGCTCTTTGGCCTGCCAAAGGCGCTTTTCCGCCCCACGGTAGCCATGGCGGATGTCGTAGTCCATCAGACCTTGAAATACGGCATCATCGGCTGCTTTCTGCAGCTTGGCCGAAACCGTGGTGTAGACATTGAACCCCTTGGTGTAGGCGTCATCCCCATACTTTTCAACCATATGCTTGCGCACCATCTCGCCAATGTAGGCTGCATTGAGCATGATGTCGGCGCCATGGTAGCGGGTGGCTATGGGTTCGTTTTTCGCGTTTTCGTATTGTTCTCGGGTTATCTTGCCAAGCTCCAGCATACGGCCCAGCACGACGTTTCGTCGTGCCTGAGCGCGCTGTGGCGAGCGGATTGGGTTGAGCAGCGAAGGCGCTTTGGGCAAGCCGGCAATAACGGCCATCTCGCCGAGCGTTAACTGATCGACACGTTTGCCGTAATAAACCTGGGCGGCAGCTCCAACACCGAACGCCCGATAACCCAATGGGATTTTGTTGAGATAAAGTTCGAGTATCTCATCTTTGCTCAACTCTTTTTCGATATGCCAAGCGAGAAAGACCTCTTTCACCTTTCTCATCAGGGTTTTTTCTCGGCTCAAAAAGAAATTGCGAGCGACCTGCTGAGTGATGGTGCTGGCCCCCTGACGCATCTGGCCAGTTGTTAGCCATACGACACCGGCGCGCAGGATCCCAATGGGATCTATCCCTGGATGTTCATAGAAGCGAGAGTCTTCAATGGCGAGAAAGGCGTCCAGCATTGGCTGGGGAATGTCGGCAATTTTTAGCGGAATACGGCGCATTTCGCCGTATTCTGCGATCAATGCATCATCTGCACTGTAAATCCGTAATGGCGTTTCAAGTGAGGCTTCGCGTAGACTTGTTACATCAGGCAGGCTGCTCTCAAGCGTGAAGTAAAAAGCTGAAATTGCTGCTATACCTACGGCAGTAAAAAACAGGCCGAGCCAAAAAAGGCGGTTAAGCCATTTAAGCATGTTTAATCATCCATTAGAGAGTCGCTCTTGAAGTGAGCAGCAGTATATTTGTTAAGTAGCTCAAATTCGAGCGTTTTGGTTACACCACTTCTGTAGAGTTGCGCTATTGCTCTGTATAGGATTGATGTACAAAATCATATTCAATTGCCCCCTAACCGCACGGATGCACATATGTTTGGTTTTACGAATCAAGGCAGTTTGTTTCCCATGATCGGGATTGACTTTGGTAGCCAGACCATCAAAGCCGTGGTGATCTCTGGCAAACCAGGTCGTTTCCAAATCGATGCTTGCATCGAAGTGCTTACCCCGAAGGGCAGCTTGGTCGACTATCAGATGCAGGATGTTGAGAAGATTTCTCAATCGGTCAAGCAGCTGGTCAAGTTATTGCCCACCCGTCTCCGGTTTGCTGCTACCGCTGTTTCTGGCTCCAATGTGATTACCAAGGTAACCCAGGTCGATAACAAGATGACCGAGGGGGAGCTGGAGAGTCATATCGAGATGGAAGCCGAGCAGCTGATTCCTTTCCCGCTCGATGAAATCAGTCTCGACTTCGAGGTACTGGGGCCCAATTTAGCGGACCCGACTCGTAACGACGTACTGGTTAGCGCCGCGCGAACAGACAGTATCACTAGTCGGGTTACTACCCTGCAGGATTCAGGTCTCCAGGTGAAAGTGGTCGATGTAGGTCTGCATGCTCTGGGTCGCTCCGTGGTCGCTTTGCTTCCCGAGTTGACCGCCGAGCGAGCTCAGTCGGTCTGTGCCTTGGTCGATATAGGTGCCATGTCGTTGACCTTCGGTGTCATGGTAAATGGCGAAATCATTTATTCACGACTGCAAAGTTTTGGTGGTGATAACTTCACCCAGTCTATTGCCTCCTTCTATAACTTGCCGCAGGACGAAGCTGAACGAACCAAGGTTCAGAGTCGCTTGCCTGCGGATGCGGACATGGATGTTCTTGCTCCTTATATCACTCTGTTGGTGCAGCAAGTTCGTCGGAATATTCAACTGTTCTGCAGTTCATCAGGCCACCGCGAGGTTGACATGTTGGTGCTCTCGGGCGGTGGCAGCCTGATTCCTGGTTTGGCAGAACAATTAGCGATGGAGTTGCAGATAGAGGTCAAACATCCAGACCCTTTCAGTGTCAGCCCCAAGCATCGGAGTGAGTTTGTCAAACATGGTGCCAAGTACATGACTGCACTAGGATTGGCATTGCGGAGCTTTGTACCATGTCAAATATAAATTTATTGCCTTGGCGAGAGGCTTCCAAACAACGCCAGAAACGGTTGTTCCTCGGCATCTTGGGTATTGCAGCCGTATGTTCACTCGGCATTGTGTTGCTGGTTAATTTCGTTTTCAAGCAGGCAACAGCTAGTCAGGATCAGCGCAATCTGTACCTGCAAAATGAAATTGTCCAATTGGATGCACGTATAGGCCAGATCAACACACTTAAAAAACGTCGAAATGATCTGATTGAACGTATGCGCCTGATTGACCAGTTGCAGCAAAGCCGCAACCAAGCAGTGCATCTTTATAACGACCTCCCTTCCTTGGTTACGGCCGGGGTCTATCTGGACTCTTTAGCATTTAAAGACGGGCAGATCGACGTGGTCGGTAGAACCGAGGCTCACAGTCGTGTTGCTAGCATGATGCGGATGATTGATAAGAGTGGTTGGCTTGGTCAAACCAGCATCAGTTCTATCTTTGTCTCGCCTTCTAGCGAAAAAGAAGATGATGGGGAAGAAGAATCTCAATCTGTTGCACTGAGTCAGTTTTCTGTGATGTTTAAGGTCTTAAACCAAGACTCACTAAAAGCTAAGTCTGCTACCGATAAGCAGGAGAGCCGTCAATGAACCTGCAAGAACTGAATGAATTAGATTTTAATGATATTGGTGTCTGGCCGCAGCCGGTCAAGATTGCGATGATCATCATTACTTTTGTTTTGATTGCGGTTGGTGGCTATGTCTATCTCATAGCTGATTCCATATCCGCCCTGGATGTGAGCCGGAGCAAAGAGGCCGAGCTGAAGATCCAGTTTGAGACTAAAGCGGGGTTTGCCAGCAATCTGGAAGCATATAAACAACAGATGGTTGAACTGGAAGGCTTGTTGCAAGCTCAGTTGCGTCAATTGCCCAATAAGAATGAAGTCGCAGGCCTATTGGATGACATCAGCTTTATCGCTATGGATAACGGTCTTAAGTTGTTACGAATCAATTGGGAACCCGAAATCCAGCACGAGTTTTCGACGGAGTTGCCGATGCGTATCGAACTCTCCGGCACCTACAGCCAGTTGGGCAAGTTCACCTCGGATGTTGCCGCATTGCCGCGGATTGTCATTCTCGATAGCTTTACGACGGTTCGTTCCAGTGAGGGTGAAGGCCTGTTGATGAGCATGCTGGCTAAGACGTATCGCTACAACGAGAAGTCGGTGAAGGATGCCAAGGGCAAAAAGTCCAATGAGGGGAGAAAATAATGAAGCGTATATTTCTCTCTTTGATGGTCGCGACTCTATTGGGGGCTTGCTCCAACAGTGATGAGTTACAAGACTATGTAACTCAGGTGAAGAGTCGTCCAGCATTACCGATTGAGCCTTTGCCGGTCATCAGAAACTTTGAGGCCATGAAGTTCAATCCCAGTACCAAGCGAACTCCATTTACCGAGCCGCAGCCTGAGCTTGCTCAACCGGCTCAAGCGGTCAAGAAAGATTGTTTTCAACCGGATGCGAATCGCGTGAAGGAGCCTTTGGAGCAGTTCTCTTTAGATAACCTCACCATGCGAGGAACTATGGGCATCAATGGTCGCCTCTGGGCTTTGATTAATTCCAATAAGGGCGAGGTTTACCGTGTCGCTACCGGACAATACATGGGGCTGAATCATGGCCAGATTACATTGATCAAACCTGATTCGGTTGAGCTTCAGGAGTTTGTTCCAGATGGCAAAGGTTGTTGGTCGAAGAGAACAACCAAGTTGAATATTTTGGTGGCAGAATAAGTCGCGCAGGCAGGAAAGGATTATGAATCAACAAAAATCAAGGATCGGACAATTAGTCATGCTGGCGGTTCTGGCTGGCGTCTGGCTGCCTGCTGAAGCATCGACTCGG
>JAGOXX010000113.1 GCA_018059485.1 Aeromonadaceae bacterium
CTGAGGCGATCCCCATTGCGCATCCACAAGATATCAGCGTGCAGCGGGGTACAGAGTAATCCGATCAGCAGGAATCCAAACCGCACCATGCCTCTCCTTATGCCGGGGAAATGCGCCATCATATCGCCTCTTGGCGAAGCGAAGAAGCTCAGCCATCAGTCCGGGGCATGGCCTATTGGCGCTATTTGCTGTTGTTTAGCAAGGCTCGCAGTATCTGCTCCGATTGCTCGAGAGTGCCATCGTTGATACGCCGTGCCCAGAAGGCATAGAACCACTCCTCGAGTGACATATTGGTCTCCGCTGAAGGAGTCGAAGAAAAACAGCCCGGATCGTGCTCGAAGCCGGCCTGCTGGAACGGATTTTTGGTCCATTCGACACCACTTTTAAAACCGTGGTGGTTGGGCTCCGGATACTGTTCCATGGCAGCTTGCAGTTTGGCCTGCCAATCCGGTACTTTTCGGGCTTTCTCCAGATAGCTGAGCAGGGCCTGGATCGATGGCTGGAAGTAGCTCAACTTGGGGTACTTTTGCAATGGGCTGCTCAAGTGGGCGAGGGTATAGAAGGCCTGCTCGCGGCTGACTCCCCACGCGGCTAACGTGCCCTTGATCGCCAGATAGGGCTCAAATTGCTGGCTGATCTGCTGGCATTGATCGAGCTTGTTATCGGATTTGAGGTCTCCCAGCAGAGTCTGATAGAGGTGACGGTAGGCCGTGCCGTTAAATGCGGTCAAATCGGGGTCTATGGGGGTGGTCGTCTGGTAGCTGGCGGTGGACTCCTCGACGATGTAGCGTTTGACCTCCGGAAACTTGATGGAAAATATGCCGTTGCGACTCTGCATGCTATCGAAGAAGAGACCCTGTTCAATAGCCCCTTCCTTGATCAGGGCTCCATAGGTATAACCACAAGCGGAATTTTGCTGCGTATAGGGAACGCTGTACTCCTCATCGGAGTGGAAAAACTGCACCTTTCCGTCATTCATCTTAAAAAATGCCAGCGAAAAAGCGCTGTAGCTGGTACAGCGCCCGCTGTTTTCCGAGTTGATCTCGGTCATGGCTTGATAGTAACGACCATCGGCCAGCAGATAACTTCGCAAGGCAACACTCTCGGTGGTGAAATTATTCGCCGCTCCCCCGCCAAAGTTTGCTGAAGCACTCAATAAATGGTCTTTATCTAGAGTGTTGGCGTAGAAACTTATCTGCTCCACCTGAGTTTCGGGATCCTCGTACTCGTCAGGCACCATTTCCGCGTGGCTGAGGATGGCGTCGACGCCCGGCAAACCGACGCGGCTTTTGGTGACGGATTTCTCAAAGGGGGTGATGGAGATCAGGATCCCTTTTTCCAGATGCGTGATGGCATCGTCCAGATAACGCCGGATGCATTTTTTCTCGCGAGCCGCCTCGTCCTCCGGATCCTGTTCTTGGCCGGCAGATTGATCAAACAACCAATCCTGGGTAAACCAATCAATGCGTTGTGGATTTGTACGACAATCCCGCTCGCGATGGATAATCCAGTTGCGCTGCATCTGTCGGGCAATGCTTTTCTTATCGACGGGTAGCTGGTTGAAAAACTTCCAATAGAGGTGGTTGAGTTGCACATCCAGGCGGGCGAGCTCGCTGGAGTGGCAGATCTGCTTTTCCACCGACGAGCGGGCTTTTTGGCAATCAAAGGAGGCTTGAATGGGGGCGTTGGCGGGCGAAGCCGAAAGCGCGAATAGCAGCAGGGCTGCAGATACTAGTGTGGTGCTGTGGGTAGTCACATCCGTGTCCCTGTCCAAGAGTGAATGGCGGCAGCGGCCCGGAAATTCCTTCTCCGGGTGCCGTATGAGTTTTCATTTGATACTCATTGGTGCTAGGCGTCAATCACTCCGGGATCACAGATCATCTGGCGAATCGTATTCGGCGACTACGTCGATGATCCCCTCGAACAACACCTCTTGGTCATTGACCTCGATGCCATCGCTGCCGGTCCAGTATTCGAAGGCCCGGGCCCGGATGTCATTGTGGCGGTAGGTGTCGGCGAGCAGATGGCGCTGATCGGCGATATACAAGGAGCCGGTCAGATTCAGCTTCAATAGCTTCTGATTGCTCGGGTTGAGGGTGCTCCACCAGAAGTCTACGGCGTCGCGCGTGCAGACCCAGATGCAGGTCTTGCGCGATGGCAGGTGGGGGAAGTAGTTGCTGCGCACCTCTTCAAAGATCTCTTCACGGATGAAGAGTGATTGGCTCTTGGTGACCTCACGCGCCGCCTTCAACAGACTCAAGGCTTCGAGACGCTGGTAATCGATGCTGCTGGCGAAAAATTTGTCCAATGCCTGACCGAAGGGCAGATCTTCGATGCCATCATCGTAATAGAGGCCATGCTCATTGAAGTGGTCATAGAAGAGGTTGTTACGCTTCTGCACCCAGTTGATGCGGCGTCCAACCTGCCACATGGGCGTGTATTGCCCGAGGCGATGAATGTGAAAATACTCTGCGTTCTTTGCTTCCATACGCGCACAGGCTTCCTGTTGATGTGAGGCTTGATGGCGATGAATACGCCGATGACGAGTGGCCGATCTCCACTCCTTGGAGAGCCGCAGATGTTCGACGCGTAAGCGATCAAGTGCGTGTAAGGATACGTGAGCAAAGGATTTTTTCACACGACGGCGATCAAGAAAGCAGACACGGCTGCAGGAGTCCACGCACAATTGGATCACTGTTGGTTTCATATGAGTTGCATGGTGATTTGACCTGGCGAGGGGGTCATGGTACGGTCGCCACTCTTTTGGGTTGTGGAGTCGCGGTTTGGCAGTTGCTGGTTTGCCTCGATGGCTGTTGGCTGCATGTATCATGCTGCTGGCGTTCATTTCATCAGATTTTAATTCTGAGGCATCCGCTCATCCACCATTCGTATCCGGCTCTGCACTCTCGGCCTTGGTTGTCGATTATTTGCCCATCGATGCGACGGGACACCCGAGCAAGGCGGAGTCACAATCGCTTCCTCGCCTCTTCTCCGCGATCACAGGCTCTGCCGCGCTGGCGATGGCTCAATCATCCCATCTGTTGCGCGCTGAGTCTCTGCAGCGGGGGCGCAACGCCACGATCGAGCCGCCCTATGTCCTGGTGCTCGACTGGGCGCTGCCGTGGGTGCTTCTTCTGCTCTGTGGCCTGGGATTGTGCCTGGCCTTGTTGTACCAACGACACGTCTTTCGTGATCGCTTCAGCCGCTTTTCGGCGGCTTTTTGGAATCGAAAACACCTGCAATACCGCTTCACACACACAGCCGCCTGACTCTTCTGCTTTCGCAGGAGACGGTAGTGCGCGAGTGTAATTCTTGATGACCGCTGTTTAGGCGGGCTCGTTTTCTACTTTCCTCTCCAGTTTGTTGATGGTGCGTCGAACCGGCGAAATAGGCCGTGCGCGCCATGCCTTCTGTTCACAAACGGATATGGATCATGACGTTTAAAAAATCTCGCCCCAAGGGGCTCAATCGCATGAGCAAGTGGCAGTATGCCCTGCTGTTGCTGATGTTCTTTACCTTCAGTTTTTATTCGCTGCCCACTTTTTTTGGTGAACAACCTGCCTTGGGCTTGCATGGTGCACAAGCCTGGACGTCCGCCGACAGTGAGCTACTGGCCAGCCGGGATCTGGCTCCGCAGAAAATAGTCACTGCGGATGAGCATGTGCAATTGGTCTTTGCCAACCAGGAGCAGCAACAACTCGCCCGGCAGCTGCTGATGCAGCAGGGGCGTGATGCGGCCGCAATCACGCTAGAATTTCACGCCAATGCGCCCAGCTGGCTGCAGCAGTGGGGGGCGGCGCCCATCAAGCTGGGGCTGGATCTGCGCGGCGGCTCCCAGTTGCTGATTGCTGTCGATAGCAACTTCATCCTCGAAGCACAGACCCGCAACCTGATGGACACTCTGCGAACTGAATTTCGCGAGGCCAAGCTCAGAGGAACCAGCATCAGCCGGCTTTCGGCCGGGGAAATCTCGATCGTCCTGCCGGCGACCCAGGAGCCGGAGGCGTGGCTGAACATCATCCGTCAGTACAGCGGCGGTCAACCGCAAGCCTGGCAGCTGCAGCGCTCCGGGAACGATGTGCGTCTGAAGTTGACCCAGGATGAGCGCAATCTACTCATCAACAATGGTGTGACCCAGAATCTGACCATCCTCAAAAAACGGATCAACGAACTGGGCATCACTGAAGCGTCGGTACAACGCCAGGGCCAGGAGGGGATCCGTATCGAACTGCCCGGGGTACACAACCCGAAGCAGGCCAAGGAGGTTATCGGTGCCACGGCATCGCTGGCATTCCATGCGGTGCAATCGGCAGAGGGGGGCGCCGGGCTACAACTTCCCGATCGTCATGGCAACCCGGTTCCCATGGCACGAAAACCTGTCCTTAGCGGTGAGCATATCGTCGATGCCCGGGCCGCCATCGGCGAGATGGGGCAGCCCCAGGTCAGCATAGTGCTCGATCGCATCGGTGGGGCAACCATGAGCCAGTTCAGTCGCGGCCATGTCGGTCAGTCGATGGCGACCGTCTTCACCGAATACAAGAGCGAGGCAGGCAGTGCACTGCGCGCCCAGAGTGAGGTGATCAACGTCGCCACCATACAGACGGCGTTAGGCAATCAGTTCCGCATTACTGGGTTGGACTCCTTGCCTCAGGCCCAGGAGCTGGCGATGTTGCTGCGCGCCGGGGCCCTGACCGCCCCCCTGGTGATCCTGGAGGAGCGTTCCATTGGCCCGACTCTGGGGCTACAGAATATCGAGGCGGGTTTCACGGCGCTGGCCTTTGGCATGGCGGGCATGATGCTGTTCATGCTGCTGTGGTACCGCAAGTTCGGCTGGGTGGCCATCGTGGGGTTATTGGCCAACTTGCTGATGCAGGTCGGTTTGCTGGCACTGCTACCTGGCGCCGTGTTGACGTTGCCGGGGATCGCGGGTCTGGTGCTGACCGTGGGGATGGCGGTGGATACCAACGTGCTGATCTTCGAGCGGATCCATGATCGATTGCGTGAAGGGGGAAGTCTGGCCAATGCCATCGACTTTGGTTATCGCTCGGCATTTCGCACCATCTTCGATGCCAACATCACGACG
>JAGOXX010000114.1 GCA_018059485.1 Aeromonadaceae bacterium
TCCGGCAAGCAGAGTGGTTGCTGAACTAACAGCTCAAGCTTTAGCTCCTGCTTGCTCAGCAGACGCGCCAGCACATCCCGCTTGCGGATGATGCCCAGCGGCAGATCCTTGTTGCCATCACGGATCACCACCAGACGGGAGTGGGGTGTCTCCGCCAACCGTTGCAGGATCAAACTCTCCGGATCCGCCAGGTCGATCATCTCGACATCGCGACGCACCGTCATCACGGCCCGCACGGGCAACGAGGAGAGCTGCAGAACCCGCGAGATCATCTCTTTCTCTTCATCGGCGAACATACTCTCATCGACACTCGGCAGCAGAGACTCCTGGAAGCTGGCGCTCTCGGGCTGTTTACTATCGCCCAGCAGTCGCATCACCAGCTCGGCGGTGCGCTCGCGACGCCGCAATTTGCCTTCCAGCAGCTTGCTCTGATTAGAGCGCGCCACCTGATTGAACAACTCGATCAGGATTGAGAAACCAATCGCCGCATAGAGATAGCCTTTAGGAATGTGGAACCCGAAGCCTTCGGCAACCAGGCTGAAACCAATCATCAGCAAGAAGCCCAGACAGAGGATCACCAGAGTCGGATGCCGATTAACGAAGGCGGTCAACGGCTTGCTGGCCCACATCATGATGCCGATGGCAATGGTCACCGCC
This sequence comes from Aeromonadaceae bacterium, assembly GCA_018059485.1. Classification (GTDB taxonomy): domain Bacteria; phylum Pseudomonadota; class Gammaproteobacteria; order Enterobacterales; family Aeromonadaceae; genus Pseudaeromonas. The sequence continues at coordinate 658 of JAGOXX010000114.1, forward strand.
AGCATCATCACCGAGAGGTGCTCGGCCATGCCCACGGCGGTAATTACCGCATCCAGCGAGAAGACCGCATCCAGCACCACAATCTGCGCGACCACGGTCCAGAAGGCTGCATAGACTTTGCTGCCCCCCTCGCCTTCCATTTCGCCTTCCAGCCGCCCATGGAGCTCGCGGGTTGCCTTGAAGAGCAGGAACAGACCACCGATGAGCAGGATCAGATCCCGCCCGGAAAAACCATGGCCGAACAGATGGATCATGGGGGTGGTCAGAGTCGCCAGCCAAGAGATACTGACCAGCAGCAGCATCCGCATCACCAGAGCCAGCGCCAGGCCAATTCGGCGTGCCCGATCCCGGAGCTCCGGGGGTAACTTTTCTGCCAGAATGGCGATGAACAGCAGGTTATCGATCCCCAGCACAATTTCGAGGACCACCAGGGTCAACAGTCCCAACCAGGCGGTTGGCTCCAGCATCCAAACCAGATCAAACATCACGGCTCCACACCAATATCAAAAACAAAAAATAGAAATTCATGGCGTTATAGCCATATCAAAGCAGCAAAGGCGTGCAGATTTCACAAAGCGCAGAGAGCCGGAACTCAGATAGAAGGGGGGAGATGGAGTAGCTCGAGGGACTACTGTCGCTGTTCATAATGGCCTCATAAAATAAAAACACCGCCACAGAGTATGTGTCGCGGTGTTTTTGGTCAAGTGACGCACCTTAAGCTTGTCAGCGAAGGTCGGTCATGAGGCTGCGAGCAGCGGCAATCAGGTAAACAATTTGTCGCGTAACTGGTGACGCACCGAGTCGCGATCGGCCAGATACTCCTGCAACCCGCGCTGACGCAACAGGCACGCAGGACAGCTGCCGCAACCATCGCCGACCACACCGTTGTAGCAGGTCAGGGTGCGACTGCGAACATAGTCGAGCCGCCCATAATGGTCCGCCAGCGCCCAGGTCTGGGCCTTGTTCAACCACATGAGTGGTGTCACCAGACGCAGTGGCTTCTCCAGCCCCAGACAGAGTGCCTGGTTCAGCGCCTTAACGAACTCATTCCGACAATCGGGATAGCCGGAAAAATCGGTCTCGCAGACCCCGGTGATCACCACCTCGGCACCCACCTGGTAGGCGTAAACGGCTGCCAGGGTCAAAAACAGGATATTGCGCCCCGGTACAAAGGTGTTCGGCAGACCATTTTCCTGCAGCTGGGTGCTGACCGGGATCGCATCCCGAGTCAGCGAGGAGATAGCCAGCTCATTGAGCAGTGACAGATCCAGCACCTTATGGGCGGTGACCCCCAGCTCGCTGGCGATCGACTGGGCAACCGCGATCTCCTCACTATGGCGCTGACCATAGTTAAAGGTGATCGCGTGCACCTCGTCATATTCGGCCAACGCCTGGATCAGGCAGGTGGTACTGTCCTGACCACCACTAAATACCACCACCGCCTTGCCTGGGGCAGCACTCAATTCGCGAGGGCTAGCCATGCAGCGACTCCTTAACCACGCGGTTTACGCGGTGACGGGCGACGCTCCGGGGTGCGAGCCACATCCGAGCCACTGCCCTGACGGGTACGCTGCGCTTGGGAGCGGGTCGGTCGCTTAGTTGCCGGTTTCGCAGCCGCAGGCCCATCCAGCTGGACGGCGCCGCCATAGTTGCGCTCTGGATGCGCCTGACGGTTTTCGGTGTGTTGCAGCTCGCGATGCTTGCGGACGGCGCGACGGATCTGGGCGCTCTGCTTGAACTGGCTACGCTTGTCATCAACCAGGACCTTGCTCCGACTCTCCGGCTGCAAGCCAACCAGTTCTCGCAGGTAATTGACCTTATCCAGCGGCAGCTCCATCCAACCACCCCGAGGAATGCTCTTCTCCAGCTTGATATCGCCGTAACGCACACGGATCAAACGGCTGACTTGCACCTCCTGGGTCTCCCACAGGCGACGCACTTCACGATTACGTCCCTCTTTGAGAGTCACGTTGAACCAGTTGTTCAACCCTTCCCCACCGGCACGGACAATCTTGTCAAACTTGGCCGGACCATCTTCAAGCTGTACCCCCAACCGCAGGCGATTGAGCATCTTGTCATCCACGTCACCAAACACACGCACCGCATACTCCCGCTCCACTTCATGGCGCGGGTGCATCAGCCGGTTGGCCAACTCACCATCGGTCGTGAACAGCAACAGGCCAGAGGTGTTGACGTCCAGGCGCCCTACGGCAACCCAGCGCGCATCCTGGATGCGGGGAAGACGGTCAAATACGGTCGGACGACCTTCCGGATCCTTACGGGTACACATCTCGCCATCGGGCTTGTGGTAAGCCAGCACCCGGCAGATCACATCTTCGGCAGGCTTGGCGGTAATGGTGTGGCCGTCGATGCGGATCACGGCACTGGTCCCGATCCGATCACCCAGAGTGGCGGTTTTGCCATCGACACTGACACGTCCTTCACTGATCAGTGCTTCCATTTCACGGCGGGAGCCCATACCGGCACGCGCCAACACTTTCTGTAACTTTTCATCACTCATGCTGTTCATCTCTCGTGAGTGAAGTCGCCTGGACGCCCTGTCCCGGCCACTTCGCGGAGTCTCGACTCCAATTTAGGAACCCATCGCCCTCTCGGCGATGAAAATCGTCATTACTCAAACGGCGTGGGATCACCCGCGCCATAGCGAACCACTTCCGGATTATCGGCAGAAAAATCGACGACCGTCGTCGGTTGTTCACCGAGATAGCCACCGTCGATGATGAGATCGACCACCTGGCTAAGACGATCGCGGATTTCATAGGGGTCTGACTCAGCCATCTCGGAGCCGGGCAGGATCAACGAGGTCGACATCAGAGGTTCCCCCAGCTCACCCAGCAGCGCCTGAGCGATCGGGTTCTGCGGTACCCGAATGCCGATGGTCTTCTTCTTCTCATTCATCAGACGACGAGGAACTTCCTTGGTCGCCTTGAGGATGAAGGTGTATGGCCCTGGCGTGTTGTTTTTGATCAGACGGAAGGCCTGGTTATCCACTTTGGAGTAGAGCGACAACTCGGAGAGATCGCGGCAGACCAGAGTAAAGTTGTGGCTGCTATCGATCTGGCGAATACGACAGATGCGCTCCAGCGCGCTTTTGTTCTCCAGCAGACAGCCGAGGGCATAACCGGAATCCGTCGGATAGATGACAACTCCACCTTCGCGGATCTGAGCAACGGCTTGGGAAATCAACCGCGCCTGCGGATTTTCAGGATGAATGGCATAAAACTGGCTCATAATTCCTCCCGGAATGTTCAAGACTCGTTAGAGTCGATAAATGTATGCCAGACTGGGGTGACATCCTTGGGTAACCAGAGATTGCGCCCTAGCTCCTGCCACGAGGTCGGTGCGTGGAAATCGGATCCCACCGACGCGAGCAGTTGATGTTCACGGCACCAGAGTCCCAGATTGGCCCGATCCTGGGGGCTCTGCTGGGGCAAACTGACTTCCATGGCATCGCCACCGGACTCCTTGAACAGCAGGAGTAGGCGTTTAAGCCACTTGGTAGAAAGTTTATAGCGTCCGGGATGGGCAAGTACAGCCAAACCCCCAGATGCATGAATAACTTGTATCGCTTCGGCGATCGACATCCACTGGTGGGGCACATAAGCCTTGCCACCGCGACCGATATAATGGTCAAACGCCTTCTGCTGCGTGTTGCAGTGACCCGCCTCCACCAGATAACGGGCGAAGTGTGCACGAGTCAGACTAGCACCATTGGCCAGAGCCAGAGCGCCTTCATAGGCGTTGTCGATCCGTTGTTTGGCCAACCGATGCCCCAGCTCGACGCCCCGCGCCTGGCGAGCGGACTCCTGACGGGAGATGGCCGCCAACAACTCAGGCGAGCTTGCATCAATATGCAACCCAACCACATGGATCTCTAGCGCATCCCAGCTGGTCGACAGTTCTATACCGTCAATCAGACGCAATGGAAGATTTTCTGCTGCAATCGTCCCCGCAGCCTCAGGGAGGCCAGCCACGGTGTCGTGGTCGGTCAACGCCAGCACATCGACTCGTTGGGCTACCGCACGACGCACCAGTTCGGCCGGCGTGAGGCGGCCATCGGAGGCCGTTGAATGACTATGCAGATCGATACGCATCAGAGTTCCACCACAAAAGAAACTTGACAAACTTCCGGCTTTATCGTTTTACTGTAGCCATCCGACGGGCAGACCCGTCATCCAACTCAAGTCATCCAAGGACGTTTTACATGGCACAGCTCTTCACCCTGAATCTTCGTTGGTGGTGGCGCACTCCCAAATAAGCGGGCGTGGGACTTTTGCTATGTCAAAAAACGGTTAAGCAGACAGAATACCCAAGAAAAGCCCGCCAGGAATAGCGGGCTTTTTTATTATCCGGGAAACAGGGACGAGATGAAACCAAAACACAACA
>JAGOXX010000115.1 GCA_018059485.1 Aeromonadaceae bacterium
AGAACTGAAGCGTCGTGGTGATGTTCGCCGCGCCAAACTGTACTACCTGCGCAACCTGTCCGGCAAAGCTGCTCGTATCAAAGAGAAGCTCAACTAATTCGATTCGAATTGGTGTCGGTATGTCGGCGAAAAGCTCGACAGGTAGTGAAAAGGCTCGCCAATGGCGAGCCTTTTTTGTATCCGTGTGCGGGGTATTGGCTCAACCGGGCTGGCTGACCCGCACCACCGAGTTGTCACGCCCGAAGGGGCCAGGCACATAGTCGTCCGCCTCCCAGTCGTTGTCATAAAGGGTTTCACCATCGGGTTGCACTAGCTGATAGCAATACTCGAAATGGCTGGGGCCATCGGTCGGCAGGTTGAGTGTCGCCTTGAACTCCCCGTTTTTCATCCTCTTCAGTTCAATGGGCTGCCACTGGCTGAATTCACCCAGCAGCAAGACCTGCTCGGCATCACCGGCGGCCTCCTTTTCGACGGCAAAGGTCACCTTGACCTCGGGACGCGATTTGAGGAATTGCTTGTTGATCGGCATATGGACTCCTTGTCACTGGCTGCGAAGAAAGTAGCGCTGGTTATTTTTATATCACTTTATGACAAGGATGTTGATAAACAGGATCAAAGGGGGAGGGCAAAATGGCGCTGCAGGAGTTGATGGGTGAACTCGATCTTGAGGTAGAAGCCCCGTGGTAGCGTCATGATGGGTTGGCCATTGCGGCCGATGGCGCGGGTCAGCGCCTTGCTGTTGGCCGCCTTGGGGCGCAGCTGCAATACCTGGCCGTGGCGGGCGCTGATCTGCTCCACTTCCCCCAGCACTATCATGTCCATCAGCTCTTCCCAGTCCTGGCGCAGCAGTCCTTCTTCCTCTTCATTCGGGCTCCATAGCAGCGGCATGCCGACGCGACGGTCGCCGACAGGGATGTCGCGGCTGCCTTCCACCGGGATCCAGAGCACCCGCGACAGCTTGTTGCGCACGTTCGACTCCTCCCAGCGCTGGCCGCTGACCCCGATGAGGGGGGCCACGCAGACAAAGGTGGTTTCCAGCGGGCGCCCTTGAGGATCGACGGGGATCGTCTTGAGCTCGATACCGAGATCCGGAAAATCCTGCTCGGGACGGCTACCTGCACTGGCCCCCAGCTGCCACTCGATCAACTGCCCTGTCCAGCCCTTGTCACGTCTGAGATCCCGCGGTACGGGGATGCCCGCCGTTGCGGCAAGCTGGGCCAGAGTGAAGCCAGCCATGGCGTAGGCTCGACTGAGCAGCTCTTGTTCTGACTGGGGATTGGCAGGCATGAGGGCTCCTCTGGAGATAATAGACATCGCAATACGGATCCTTGCATGGTATCGCTGATTTTATAACCGATCCTCGCCCGACTATACACAGGGAGACATGGGTGACAGAATTCAACATATCTAAATGATTTTAAAAGGTTTTACTTTATTTATCCAGTATGTTGGCCCGCCGGATCCCCGCATAAACGAGTTGTCCAAGGGTTTGTGCGAGCTGTTGCACACAGTTATCCACAGAAATCTTGGATAACTGGCGTAAAGTGGTGAAAGGAAGCGTGGCACCAGAAATAAATGTGAGAGTACGCCGATTTTCAGCGCCATTTCGGTGCAGATAATGCGCCATATCTGTGGATAAATCCGTCTTGGTGGATCTTTGAGCAGTCGAACTTGTTCACAATTGACAGGCTGGATCCTCTTAGGCAAAAGACATGGATCTTGATCCAGCAATTAAACTATAACCTTATGTATTTAAATGTATATTTTGTTTTTAAGTGAATCGGGTATGATATGCTTCCGTGCAATGCCACAGTATAAAACTACTGTATATACCTGCTTGATCACAGGTTTATGCACAGTCTGGGTGGGCAACTTGCCTAGCATGAACCTTCAATTTGTTTATAACTTTGCTTGAAATGCCAAGTTATTCATGAATGGAAGATGACAGTCCCTGTTTGCCGCCACGGGGTGAATGTGGAACAATCTCGTTATAGATTCAGCCTTTATAAGGTGATCACGTGATAGATGGTGACGGATTTCGTCCCAATGTCGGCATCGTGATCTGTAACCGTGACGGACAAGTATTGTGGGCTAAGCGCTATGGGCAGCACTCCTGGCAGTTTCCGCAGGGGGGGGTTGATGATGGTGAATCGCCGGAACAGGCCATGTATCGTGAGCTGTATGAGGAGATAGGCCTCAAGCAGGACGATGTGACCATACTGGCGACCAGTCGCAACTGGCTGAAGTATCGCTTACCCAAACGACTCGTCCGCTGGGACAGTTCACCGGTCTGTATTGGCCAGAAGCAGAAATGGTTTTTGTTGCAGCTCGATCCTGGCAAAGAGTCCAGGATCCAGTTTGGCTGTCATGGTCACCCGGAATTTGATGATTGGCGTTGGGTCAGCTTCTGGTACCCGGTTCGTCAGGTCGTCTCCTTCAAGCGGGAGGTTTACCGCCGGGTGATGAAGGAGTTTGCCCCGCTGGCCATGCCAGTCCCCGTGGTGCAGGCTAACCGAAAAGATGGGCGGCGCAACCGCTCGCGTTAAGGAGCATAACTAGTTGCTGACGGAACTCAGACGCATCGTGGAAAGCATGGCCGAGGCCAACACCCTCGAACAGGCCTTGCAAGCATTGGTGAGCCAGACCCGGCTCGCCATGACGGTGGACTGCTGCTCCGTCTATGTGGCCGAGCCGGACATGCGCCGCTATCGACTGGCTGCGACCGATGGTCTGGCCGAATCGGCCGTGGGCAAGGCCACCCTGCCGTTCGAGCAGGGTATCGTCGGCCTGGTGGGTCAGCGTGAAGAGCTGATCAACCTGGCCGATGCCCCCTCTCACCCCAGTTTTAAGTTCCTGCCCGATGTGGCGGAAGAGGCGTTTCGCTCCTTCCTCGGCGCTCCCATCATGCATCAGCGTCAGGTGGTGGGGATTCTGGTCGTGCAGCAGAAGGAGAGCCGCCTCTTCGATGAGGGGGAGGAGTCCTTCATGGTCACCCTGGCGGCTCAGCTGGCTGCCCGCATCGCCCAGGCCCAGGCCAAGGGGTGGCTGCAGAAGACCGACTGGAGCAAGCCGCTGCGCGGTATTGCCGGGGCGAGTGGCATCGCCATCGCCAAGGCCTGGGTGTGGCGTCCGCGCAAGGCGCTCAATACCATCACGCCGCGCAAGGACGAGGATCATGCCAAGCAGCTTGCCCGTCTCGAGCTGGCGGTGGAGGAAGTGCGCCATGATCTGGAGAGCCTGGCACTGCGCTTTCGCGAGAGCTACAGCCAGGACTCGGTCGCCATCTTCGACATCTATCTGCACCTGTTGAACGATCCCGGCTACATCAAGCCCATCCGCAACAAGGTCAGCAAGGAACACTGGACGGCGATCTCGGCGGTCAAACTCATCAGCGATCGGCTGATAGAGCAGTTCAAGGGGATGAAGGATCCCTATCTGCGGGAACGCTCCACCGATGTGAAAGACATCGCCCAGCGGCTCATCAGCCGGCTGGTGCAGGACGAACCCGAGCAGCTCACCATCGGCGAACCCGTGGTGCTGGTCGCCGATGAAGTGACGGCCACCATCCTTGCGGAGATCCCGAGGGAATTTCTGAGCGGTGTGGTGTCGCTCAAGGGCGGGACCAACTCCCATGCCGCCATCCTGGCCCGTGCCATGGGGGTGGCGGCCATCATGGGGGTGGATCTGCCCCTCGGTGACATCGGCGGGCGCACTCTGGTCATCGATGGCTACAGCGGCGATCTCTTCATCGAACCCAACCAGGTGATCCTGACCGAGTACCGGCAACTGCTGAGTGAGGAGCGGGCACTCGACACCCTGGTGCGTAGCGTCGACAACCAGCCCTCCGAGACTGCCGACGGCACCAAGGTCTCTCTGCTGCTCAACGCAGGGCTGAGTGCGGATACCGAGATCTCCCTCAATCATCTGGCGGACGGGGTCGGGCTCTATCGCACCGAGATCCCCTTCATGCTGCAGGACAGCTTCCCTTCGGAGTGGGAGCAGACTGCCCGCTATCGCGGGATCCTGGAAACCTATCGGGATCGCCCGGTTTGCATGCGGACTCTGGACGTGGGGGGGGACAAGCAACTGCCCTATTTCCCCATCGTGGAGGAAAATCCCTTCCTTGGTTGGCGGGGGATCCGGCTCACCCTGGATCACCCCGAACTCTTCCTGGTGCAGCTCAAGGCCATGTTGCGGGCCAGCGAAGGGCTGGACAATCTGGCCATCATGCTGCCGATGATCAGCAGCGTCAGTGAAATCAAGGCCTCCCGTCGTCTGCTGGATCAGGCGTGGCGCGAGGTGTCGGAAGAAGCGGCCAGCCGCGATGCGGTGATCCGCTACCCCAGTCTCGGGGTGATGATCGAAGTCCCCTCCGCGCTGTACATCCTGCCGGAGATGGCGCCGCTCATCGACTTCTGGTCGGTGGGCAGCAACGACCTGACCCAGTACCTGCTGGCGGTGGATCGCAACAATGCCCGTGTCGCCAGCATCTACGATGCCTTCCATCCCGCGGTGATCCGCGCTTTGCAACTGTTGGTCGATGCCTCTCAGCGCTATCACAAGCCGGTCTCTGTTTGTGGCGAGCTGGCTGGCGATCCGGTCGGAGTGCTGCTGCTGCTGGCCATGGGCTATCGCCGTTTCAGCATGAATACCCACAACATCTCCCGTATCAAATACGTGCTGCGGCAATCCGACCTTGGCGAGTTGAAGGCGCTGATGGCGGATGGTCTCAAGCATGACAATCCTCACGTGCTGCGGGGCCTGTTCGCCCGATATCTGGAAGAGCACGGTCTGGGCGGATTGCTGCGGGCTGGGCACAAGGTCAGGCTGCCCGATTGATATTCCACCTTGTTACTGCGTAAGAATGATCGGAGAATGCGGCTTTTCTTATGATTGGGGCCGCCTATGCAGCACGACGGATATTGGGTTTTCTCGCAGATTGATCCCGTAGCATTCAGTTTGGGACCATTATCGGTACGCTGGTATGGTCTCATGTACCTGTTCGGTTTTGC
>JAGOXX010000116.1 GCA_018059485.1 Aeromonadaceae bacterium
ATCGAGGGGCAATTGAGCAGCGGCGCCGTCATCAATACCCTCTGGGAGCTGGCACACAGCTACACGCCCGAATCCAACAACAGAGCCTTTGCCCAGGGGCTGCTCGACATGGGGGCAACCCTCTGTATCCCCCGAGCACCTCGCTGCGACGACTGTCCATTCCAGCTCGCCTGTGTCGCCAGACAAAGCGATCGCGTCAGCCAACTGCCGACGCCGAAAGCCAAGAAGGTTATTCCAACGCGCGCAGGCTCCTTCGCCTGGCAGGAACAGGATGGCAAGCTGCTACTCGAAAAACGGCCGCCGGAGGGGATCTGGGGCGGCCTTTGGTGTCTGCCTGAACTCCAGAGCTCCGACACACCGACAGACGGCTCGCTCAAGGGGCAATTTGACCACACCTTTAGCCACTACAAGTTACGAGCCGAGGTTTGGCAACTCAACTGCCTGGAACCCCAGGCGAGCTATCAGGCCTGGTTCACACCGGAGCAGTTACAGGAGATCGGGCTGCCAGCCCCTATTCGAAAATTTATCAACCGCAGCGAGTCGTCAAGCGGATAGCCCCCATGAAGTCCGGGATTCAATCAACGGGAGCAGGGAATACGCAGGATGTGAACCGTGACAGCGCCACAAATCAGCAGTAACAGCAGCCACCACAGAGGCTCGGATGCCAGCCGCCACAGCGAGAAACCAACCGCCCCCCAGAGCATGACAAGTAGCACTATCTTGCTCCGTCGCGGCATCCCCTCGCCGTTGCGATAGCGGCGCAACGCATCACCGAACAGGCGATTGGAAAATAGCCAACGCTGCAAGCGCGGAGAGCTGCGCTCAAAGCAAGCCGCGGCCACCAGCAAAAAAGGGGTGGTAGGCAGCAACGGCAATACAGCGCCGAGCAGCCCCAGCATCACGCATAACAAGCCGCAGAGCATCAATAACCGCTGGCGCCAACCTCGACGCCTGATGGGCAACCCTCCAGGATCTGGCCTGGACACATTCAACGCGGTGGGATCACCGGATTCCATCATTTCGTTTCATACAACCATCAAGCACCAGAAAAACGTCACCACCGGGAGTCAAGCCCGAAGGTGCCTGCAAGAAAACTATCGATAACACGCCATGCAGAGGCTCTCTCAAGATCAATGTCGTTCACTTAAGAGAGATGCAGGGGGTTCCCTTTCACCAACACGCCGTAAACCCATCCGTGGGGGCTAGATGACGGCATCCCTGCCGCCAACTGTTGGTTTAATGGGAACACCTCCTGCCCTATCTGATCAGCATTGCCTCTCAAGAGGCCATTAACCAGCAGCCGACTCGGCCTTTCCCGCTAATTTGCGGATCTCCTTGTCGAGGAAGTAGATCCCCTTGCCTTCGAGTCCGATGACCGAAATCTTGTCGAGGATCCCCTTGAACAACCGCTCCTCCTCATGTTGCTCGCTGACATACCACTGCAAGAACTGGAAGGTACTGAAGTCCTCCTCGGCCAAGGCTGCGGCCACCAGCTTGTTGATGGAGCGGGTGATCATCAGTTCGTGCTCATAGATCAGGCGAAACACCTCAGCCAGCGAGTCATAGGTTGCCGATGGCGCCTCGATTGCAGCCAATTGAGCCAAAGCCCCGGTTTCACAAACGTAATCGAAGAGTTTGTACATGTGCTGTAGCTCTTCGAGGGCATGATCTCGCAAAAAGGCGGCACATCCTGTGTAACCCTGGTGATCACACCAGGCACTCATCTGCATGTAGAGATTAGAAGAGAATTGCTCCAGGTTTATCTGCTTGTTCAGCCGTTCAACACTTGCTGTGGTCAACATGATTCGAAACTCCTATCAGTGAGGGGCGTTTTTACAATGAGCCATAGATGCGCCAGAGACAAGTTTTGTGCCGCATCAAATGCGAATTCTTATCAGGCACCCCAGTGAGCCCTCACTCACACACCTGTTGACTTGGTAGCGTGGAGCCAAAGCGTCGACTCTGGTATAACGTGACCAACCGGGTGACAGAGGCATTGATTCCACGATGACCACAACCCGAAGAGCTATCCGCCACAGCAACCAGCAGAGGGATCCATGAGCCGTACCGTATTCTGTCAACGACTGAAAAAAGAAGCCCCTGGCATGCCTTTCCAACTCATTCCCGGAGAAATCGGCAAACGCATCTTCGACCACATCAGTCAGGAGGCGTGGAGTGAATGGCAGAAAAAGCAGACCATGCTGATCAACGAAAAAAAATTGAACATGATGAATGCCGATCATAGGGCGCTGCTGCAAGCCGAGATGGTCAGCTATCTATTTGAAGATGGTGACGTTCAGATTGAAGGTTATGTACCACCAAGCCAGAACTGAGTTGGCGCGCTAATACAACGGGGGCTGATCGTCATCAGCCCCCGTTTCTCTGGTGCACTTCTCAATGACTAGTGTTCCCCCCCGCCACCACCGGCATGGAACGGGGGTTTCGCCAGCCAGATGAAACCAATCATCAGAATGAACAAACCAGCAGAGACATAAAATATCTCGTTACTGCCCATGACGAAGGCCTGTCGGGTGATCTCTCGCGCCAGATAGCTACCACTTTGCGCCTCGCTCATCCCAACCTGCTGCAGACTCTGCAACGCCTGCTGACTCACAGGGTTGTACGGGTTGATCGCCTCGGTCAGAGCTTCATGGTGCACAGCTTCCCGCCGCTCCCAGATGGTATTGATGATCGACGCCCCAATCGAGCCGGAGAGTGTTCGCAAAAAATTGGAGAGGCTGGAGGCACTGGCAAGCTGATGGGGCTTGAGGCCCGCGAACGAGATGGTGGTCAGCGGCATGAAGAAACAAGCCACAGCCAGCCCTTGCAGAAATTGCGGCCAAACCACAGAGGCAATATCCATCTGCACGGTAAAGAAAGTCCGGGCGTAGAAGCAGGCGGCATAGACCAGAAAACTGAAGGTGACCAGCATACGCATGTCCAGCCGCTGGGCATTTTTGCCAATGATGGGCGACAAGATCACCGGCAAGATCCCCACAGAGGCTGCCGCCAGACCGGCCCAGGTCGCCGTGTAACCCAGCTGAGTCTGCAGCAGTTGAGGCAACAGCACTATGGTGCCGAAATAGAGCATGTAGGCCAGGCTGATACAGCCAACCCCGATGGCAAAGTTCCGGTGCTTGAACAGCGATAGATCGATAATCGGGTGCTTGTCCCCCAACTCCCAGACGATCAGAAACGAAATACCGACCACGGCGGCTATCGCCAATCCGATCACCTCTGTGGAAGCAAACCAATCCAGCTCCTTGCCCCGATCGAGCATCAATTGCAGGGCGCCCACCCCAACAACCAGCAACGACAACCCCATCAGGTCGATTGGATTACGTTGTGTCAGGGTCTCCCGCCCCCGCAACATGCGGGTACAGAGGAAGAAAACAATCACCCCCAGAGGCACATTGATGAAGAAGATCCAGCCCCAGTGGTAGTTATCGCTGATCCAGCCACCCAGGATGGGGCCAAAGATCGGTGCCACAATCACAGTCATCGACCAGAGCGAAAGCGCCATTCCCCGCTTCTTCGGCGGGTAACTGCTCAGCAACAGACTCTGAGACAGCGGGATCATGGGGCCAGCCACCAATCCTTGCATCACCCGAAACAGGATCAACAACTCCAGACTCTGGGCCATACCACAGAGCCAAGAGGCAATGACAAACAGGGCAGTGGACCAGAGAAACAGCTTCACTTCGCCAAAGCGCTTGGCCAGCCATCCAGTCAGGGGCAAGGAGATAGCATTCGCCACGCCGAATGAGGTGATGACCCAGGTTCCCTGCGAGCTGGAGGCCCCGAGATTACCGGCGATGGTCGGAATCGCGACATTGGCAATGGTGGTATCTAGCACCTGCATGAAGGTGGCCATGGAGAGAGCCAACGTCAATAGAGCCAGAGCCACCCCCTCCAGAGGACGCGGTGGTGCAACAGATTGCGACATGAAAGCTCCCGTCAGTCAGCCTGGCTGTTATCGGCAATAATCCGGGCAATCCGTTCATTCGCACCGGACAAATCCACATGCAAGGAGGCCGAGGTTGCCAACGTCGTTTTCGCCGGTGCTTCGGTGAGCAAAGGACCATCCGTTTTACGGACATCCACAGTCACCAGCATGGACAAGCCCAACCGCAGCGGATGCTGTTGCAGTTCATCGGCTCGCAGCTTGATGCGCACCGGCAACCGCTGCACAACCTTCAACCAGTTTCCCGTCGCATTTTGCGCTGGCAGCAACGAGAATACGCTCCCGGTACCGGCAGCCAGCCCTTCGACCTCACCGTGATAGACAATGGAATCGCCATACAGATCGGCTTTGAGTTCAACCGGCTGGCCGATACGCATTGACGCCAGTTGTACCTCCTTGAAGTTGGCATCCACCCAGAGTTGATCCAGAGGTACGACCGCCATCAGAGGGGTACCGACTGCAACGTGGCTGCCTACCTGCACCGAACGCTTGGCGATCACCCCGCGAACCGGGCTGAGAATGGTGGTTCGCTGCAGATCAAGCCAGGCCTGACGCACCTGCTCGGCGGCCTGGCGCACCTCGGGCTGTTCGGCCAGCGGCGTGTTCTTCAGCTTGGCTTGCAATGTCTTGCGTTGTTGAATGGCAAGTCGCAACGCAGCCTGGCCTGCAAGCACGTTTTGGCGGGCATGCAAGACCTCCTCTTTACCAACGGCATTGCTCAATCCCAAGACCTCGCGACGATTCTGATCGCCGGCAACCCGATCCAGCTCAGCCTGACGCAGATCAATGGTGGCATCGAACTGTTTGAGCTCGGCCATCTGTTGCTGAACCTGACGCAGAGTCTGGGCCAACTGGATTTCACTGCGCGCCAGAGCCAGCTTGGCATCGGTGGGATCCAACTCGACCAGGGGTATCCCGGCCTGCACCAACTGGGTATCGTCAACATGCAAAGAGAGCACGTTTCCCGCCACCTGAGGCATCACAGGAACTATGTT
>JAGOXX010000117.1 GCA_018059485.1 Aeromonadaceae bacterium
GGGATGGATCCTTTAACCCGGTTGTACTCCAGTTGAAAGTTGTCATCCATCAACAGCTCGGCAAATCGCTGTTGGGCCTGATCATGCTCGGGGTCGGTTTGCTGGAACAGGGCCATGGAGTCCAGGTTATAGCTAAATTTACCGGCAGTACCCGGGGCGGGCAGGCATCGAATGTTATTGTCGATTGGGCGTCCTGGCTCGTTGAGTTCACCCTTAACCCAATCGCCCATCAGTTGCATTGCCGCCTGACCATCACGCAGCATGCGGGTCGCCTGATTCCATGGCAGGCCAATGTGGTTCGCGGGCAGGAAGGGGCGGAGACTGTGGAAACGGCGCAGCACTCGTTGCATTTGTGGGCCTGATAAGGTGTCGGGATCCAGATTGACGAATGCCCGGCGGAAAAAGTCACTCCCGCCTTCGCCCAAGGCTATGGCTTCAAACAGGATCGCCAGTTGCCAGGGGTCATCCCCCATTGCCAATGGTGTTATTCCCTCCTGCTTGAGGCGTTGAGCCACAGTCGTCATCTCCTCCCAGTCGCGAGGGGGAGTCAGGTGTACACGTTCAAACAGGGTGCGATTTATCCATAGCCAATTGACGCGATGCAGGCCCACGGGTACGGCAACGAAATGGCCCTGGTGATTGAGGGTTGAGCTGACGAATGGATAGAGGCGAAGCTGCCATTGGCCCCGGCGCGCGACATCATCCAGGTTTCGTAAGAAACCGTTATGCGCCCACTCGTGTAACTCGGCCCCTTTGAGGTGTGCCGCTTGCGGCAGTTGATGGCTCAGGGCCCGACTGCGCAATACCAGCATGGCAGATTTGCCACCGCCTCCGGCAATGGCCGCATCGATCCAGCGATGGCCGAGAGCCTGCCAATGGCTGCGGAGTACATCGGCGGCGCGTGCTTCACCGCCAGCAGTCCACCAGTGCAGCACCTCTATCTCGCTTGCTGGGCTAATGGGGGGGATGAGTAGCCCGAGGATAAGCGCTGCCAGGATGCGCATTGTCAGTGCCTCGGCAGCGATAAGACGGCTTGTAAACCGCCTTGTGGCCGATTTTCCAACACCAGATCGCCACCATGTGCGTGGGCTATGCTGCGGGCAATGCCCAGCCCCAAGCCTGTCCCCGGCGTGTCATGGCTGAGACGGTAGTAGGGTTCAAAAATCTTCTCGAGCTGATCCGGTGGCAACCCCGGACCTTCGTCAATGAAATAGAGGATGACGACTTCGGCCTCATCTTGTTCTTCAATATCATCCATGACGATGATGCGGACTCGGTGGCCATATTTGATGGCGTTGTCGGTGAGGTTGCTGATGCAGCGTTTGAGCGCCAGCGGTTTACCGCGATAGAGTTTCTTGCAATGACCTTCGATCCGCACCAGTGCTTTGCCACCGAGGTTATAGCCTTCGGCCGTCTGATCCAGGAGTTGGTTGATGTCGATGAGTTCGACATTCTCATGGATGTCCGTGTCTTTGACGGTCTGCAGGGCCCCCTTGACCATCATCTCCAGGTCATCCAGATCCTTATTGAACTTACTGATCTGCTGTTCGTCTTCCAGAAGCTCCACGCGTAGACGCAGGCGAGTAATGGGAGTCTTCAAGTCGTGGGAAATAGAGCTGAACAGGCGCTCCCGATCATCAATATAACGGCGAATGCGGTGCTGCATGACATTGATGGCGCGAGTTACGGCGACTATCTCGCTGGCTCCCTCTTCGGGCAGGGCGGCTTGGTCGATGTCCTTCCCCAGTGTGACGGCGGCGGAGGCGAGTTGACGCAAGGGGCGTGTCTGCCAGCGGATGAGGACAAACGTGAACAGGAAGAGAATGCCGCTCAATAGCACGATGAAGCGGATCTGATGGGGTGGGATAGAGGCCTCTTCCAGAGTCATGTAGGGGGCAGGAAGCAGCGCAGCCAGGTAGAGCCACTCGCCCTTGGCCAGTTCAATCTGCGTGACCAGAATCGGTGGATTCAGGGGTTCCATGAGCAGGGTGTGCCGAGCCCAGGATGAGGGGATGTCTGCTAGAAGTGTCTTGTTGTTGAAGACATGCAAACCATCTGGGTCGGCGAAGTCGACCTGGATCGTTAAGCCATACCCTAGCTTGTGGTGCAGGACATTGCGCACCTCATTGATGACCAGGTTTTTGCGGCTTGAGTCCGGAAACTTGTTCAGCTGGATCTGTTCTTTGTTGAGCGAAACAAAGAATCGGCTGCCACCCATGTTGCGTAGTTGCTCGAGGGCGATTTGGCGATACTGCAGAGGGAGCGACTGGAAGAAGGTGATGGTAGCCGCCGCCGAGTTAGCCAAGTTGCGTGTGGCGCTGAGCATGCCATCGAGTTCATGCTTTTGCAGTTGCCGCATCCAGAGGCCGGAGATCAGGCTCTGTGCCAGCACGATAGCCAGCAGCAGTAACCACAACATGCGCGACAGCAGGGAACGGGGAAGCAGTCTGGATAGAAACTGCTTACTCTTCATGGCTCACTTCGGCAATCAGCATGTAGCCGCTGCCGCGAATGGTTTTGATGATGCGAGGGCTCTTGCCGTTGTCGCCGAGTTTTTGCCGCAGTCGGCTGATCTGCACGTCGATACCGCGCTCCATCGGGAGCGTCTCTCTGCCTCGAGTCGCATCGCTGATGCTATCGCGATCCATGACCTGACCAGGATGCTGCAGAAAGAGTGACAACAATAGAAAATCACTCCCCGTTAGATCCATCTCGGTACCATCGTCATTGAGCAGATGCTGGCTCAGGGTATCCAGAACCCAATCGGCAAAACGGATCCGACGACCACTCTCTTTTTCCGGTTGGCGGAATTCTGCTCGTCGCAGCAATGCCTTGATGCGGGCCATTAACTCGCGAGGACTGAAAGGCTTGGCTATATAGTCATCGGCGCCGAGTTCCAGGCCAATGACGCGATCCGCTTCATCAGAGGCGGCGGTCAGCATTATGATGGGGACTTGTGAGCGGCGGCGGATCTGCTGGCAGAGACTAAAACCATCATCTCCTGGCATCATGATGTCGAGAATGATCAAATCTGGTGTGTTAGCAGCCAGATGTTGATACATCTCTCCCCCCTCTGCGGCGGCGAGAACATCAAACCCGGAGCGAGTGAGATACTCTTTGAGCAGTTCCCTGATCTCCTGGTCATCATCCACGATGAGGATTTGCTTACCTTTCGCCATCTCTTTATAAGCCCCTGCAACAAGTGCGCAGATTGAACACACTTGTGATTGAAAATGCAAGAAAATGGCCGGGAAGATGTGAACCTTATGGGCGGTTGGAGCTTCTTGGAGACAGATTTGGCGCGGAGTGAGGATTCGCCCTTAATCTAGGTTGTTTTGAGGCTCACCATGCAGAGTCACATGAGTGATGTGTGCCAAGTCGATGGTTGAACGGTTTGGGCGGATTCATAATCCGGCCGTCACGTCGCAAAGTGACGCTCGGCCCGGTTGCTGATTGGAGAGATGGTGGAACAGTTGAGTGGTAATTATCGGATTCCTATAGGGCTGGTTGGCTGCAGCGAAGAGATCAAGAAGAGCCGTTTCTTGACATATGTGGGGCCTGTTGCGGGTAAAGCGGCGATGCGGGAGTGGCTGACGAGCCTCCGTAATGAACACCCGGCGGCGCGCCATCATTGCTGGGCCTGCGTGGCGGGGCACCCCTTAGATGGGCAGAGTTATGGGTTCAGCGATGATGGTGAGCCTTCAGGTACGGCAGGCAAGCCATTATTGAACCTGTTGTTGGGCTGTGGGCTGGGGGAAATTGGCGTCGTGGTTGTGCGTTATTATGGCGGAATCAAACTGGGTACCGGTGGTCTGGTTCGCGCCTATAGCCACGGTGCTTCGGAGCTATTGAGTTCAGTGCCCACTCGCTTGATAGTCGCCTGTCAGCAATTCAGCTTATGCTGCAGTTATGAAGAGTTGCCTCTGAGCCAATGGTTGATGGCGCATTTTGCCTGTGAGTCAGTGGATTACCTCTATGAGGAGCAAGTTCGTGTCACCGGGCTGTGTCCTCGGGATTTTGTGAGTGAACTCAGTTCGGTCGCCGTCAATCGAAGTAATGGTCGCATGGTGGTACAGTGGCATGACGTATAAAGAGGTGAACGTGGCGAAATTATTGGTTTGGTATGCGACCCATGATGGGCAGACTCGGAAGATCCTAGAACACATGGTGCGCCATGTTCCGGGTTATGACGTGGAGTGGCGGCTTCTGGATGAAGAACCAACCCGCGACCTGTCGGAGTATGATCGCGTGGTGGTGGCGGCATCCATCCGCTACGGCCATTTCCCCAAGATGCTGATGCGGCGGGTTCGGCAGCGAGCCAGTGAGCTGGCTCAGTGTGAAGCTGCATTTGTTGCGGTTTGCTTGACGGCTCGGAAACCAGAAAAGCGTGATCCTCTCACGAATGTTTATACCCGCAAATGGCTCCGGAGTTCGCCGTGGCAGCCTAAGCAGTGTGGCGTGTTCGCGGGGGCACTACGATACTCCCTCTACACATGGTGGCAGACATTGATTATTCAACTCATCATGTGGATGACGGGTGGTAGTACAAATAAGCATCAAGACGTCGAATTTACGGACTGGCGTCAGGTCGAAGACTTTGCGAAAACCTTTCTTGGCTCCAGAGATAATGATGGTCTGCGATAGTTTTTGTTCACATTCAGCGCGTTGTGTCGGTTATTTGCGCGAACGGAGCAGTGCGAGCAAAAAAGCCTTGTCAGGGGAAATCGACTCCCTATAATGCGCCCTCATCGACGGACGAGATGTCCGGCAACGTTGAAAGCCAAGCAAAAAATGCTTGACTGACAACGAGGGATGCGTAGACTACGCATCCCACGACAGCCAAGGCTGTCACGCTCTTTAACAATCAAATCAAGCAATCTGTGTGGGCACTCACAGGA
>JAGOXX010000118.1:0-2411 GCA_018059485.1 Aeromonadaceae bacterium
CTGCTTGAAAAGAACCCGACTTCGGTCGGGTTTTTTTATTCCTGTTATTCCCCGGTGGCCGGGTGGTGCATCGGTGCGGCTCTTGGGTCACAATAGCCACAGTTGTTAATCGATTGTGATAATGGAGTGTGCCATGCCCGAATTGCCCGAGGTGGAAGTGAGTAAACAGGGGATTGCTCCCTGGCTCATTGGCCATAGCGTGACCCGGGTCGTGGTGCGGACGCCGACGCTGCGCTGGCCGATCCCGGCCGAAATCCAGCAGCTGGTGGGGTGTCCCATCGAGCGCATTGAGCGTCGTGCCAAATACCTGCTGCTCTACTCGACCCTGGGCACCGCCATCTTGCATCTTGGAATGTCCGGGCGTTTGCGGATCTTGCCTGTCGGAACACCAGCGGAGAAACACGACCATGTCGATATCGAACTGGATAACGGCAAGCTGCTGAGGCTCAACGATGCTCGCCGTTTCGGCGCCTTGCTCTGGACGCACGATGATCCGCATCTGCACCCCTTGCTGGCCAAGCTCGGCCCAGAACCGCTGACGGCGGCCTTCGATGGCGAGTATCTCTACCAGCGTTGTCGGCGTAAGCTCAGCGCCATCAAGCCCTGGCTGATGGATAACCAGCTGGTGGTCGGGGTCGGTAACATCTACGCCAATGAAGCGCTGTTTGCCGCAGGCATCGATCCCCGCCGGGCAGCCGCTACTTTGACTGAAGATGAGTGCGAGCGGCTGGTGGTCGAGATCAAAGCGGTACTGGAGCGCGCGATCCGCCAGGGCGGCACCACGCTCAAAGACTTCACCCGCGCCGATGGTCGACCGGGTTACTTCGTGCAGGAGTTGCAGGTCTATGGGCGCGCGGGTCAGGGGTGTGTGCGCTGCGGTCATCCGCTGGAGGCATTGAAGCAGGGGCAGCGAACGACCGTCTACTGCCCTGTGTGTCAGCGCTGAGAGCTGGCAGCCTGCTGTTGCTTGAGCCGTACCGCCAGTGCAATGTCGTGGTTGACGAAGGGGGTGATGTCACCGCCATGCAAAGCCACTTCACGCACCAGACTGGAGGTGACGCAACTGAGTTCGCTGCGTGCCGGCAAAAATAGAATCTCCAGCTCGGGCATCAACTGCCGGTACATGCCTGCCAGCTGATTTTCATAGTCGAAGTCTGTCATCGTGCGAATGCCGCGTACCAGGACGTTGGCCTCCTGCTGACGGGCGAAGTCGATCAGTAACCCATCAAAACCCTCGACACGAACCTGAGGATAGTGCTGACAGGCTTGGCGAGCCAGCACCACACGCTCTTCAAGCGTGAAGAGGGGGCGTTTGCCCGGACTCATGGCAATGGCGACGATCACCTCATCAAAGATATGGGCGGCGCGGGCGATCAGATCCTGGTGACCCAGGGTCAGAGGATCGAAGGTGCCTGGAAACACGGCCTTGGTATGCATGGAATCAGATCCTCGACGGAAAATTCTCGGCGGATTATACGGTTGGACGCTTGTTAATGGCACGGCCTTTGGCAAGAATAGCCGCCATTCCGTACGAGGAGAGAAACGATGCAACGTATTCTGGTGGTTCGCAATGACAAGATTGGCGACTTCATGTTGGCCTGGCCCAGCTTTGCCATGCTGAAAGCCTCCTGCGACTGCCATATCACGGCGCTGGTGCCATCGTATACTGCCCCATTGGCCGAACTGTGTCCCTGGATTGATCAGGTGATTCTGGATCCGGGTGCCAAGGCGAGCCGCAGTGAGCAGAGCGCCCTGCTGCGTCGTTTACGTCAGGGGCAGTTCGATGCGGCGATTGCCCTCTTCTCCCGCTGGCGCACAGCCTGGTTACTCTGGCGTGCCGGAATACCGTATCGATTGGCTCCGGCGACCAAGCTGGCCCAGTTTCTCTATAACCATCGTCTGGTGCAGCGTCGTTCCCGCTCAGCCAAGCCGGAGTCCCAGTACAATCTGGATCTGATCCGTCATTTCCTGCAGCAGCAGGAGCTGGATGTCGTCGAGCCCCAGCCTCCCTATCTGCAATTCGCCGATGGTCTGTTGGTCGCCGTGCGAGGTGATACCGCCGGGCAGTTGGGGATCAATCCGGCCAAACCCTGGTTGATGGTGCATTGTGGTTCCGGTGGGTCGGCGAATAATCTCACTCTGGAGCAGTACGCGGCCCTGATCCTGGGTCTGCAGCAGCAGTACCCGGATTATCCGTGTGTGTTGACTGCTGGACCGGGTGAGGGAGAGATGGCGGCGGCGCTGGAAGCTCTGGTGCAGCAGGGTGGTGGACACGCCTCCATCTATCACTCTCGGGAGGGATTGCCCCGCTTCTGCCAGGTGATTGCCAATGCGGCGCTGTTTGTGGCAGGTAGCACGGGCCCTCTGCATATCGCCGGGGCCCTGGATGTGCCTACCGTTGGTTTTTTCCC
>JAGOXX010000118.1:2511-4812 GCA_018059485.1 Aeromonadaceae bacterium
GAGAGGATACTCAGCAGCAGACCCGCCTTGCCGTCGAGAAAACCTAGCCGCAGCACATACATGCGCAGGAAGCAGCCGATGGCATGGGTGAACCCCTGCAGCAGGGAGCCGCGTTTGCCACGCGCTGCCCGACCATCGGCCCAGGCCTTGCCATAACGGGCTGACTTGACCAGATAGTGCTCCAGATCCCGATAGGGGGTATGCAGCAGATCGCCTCGCAGCGACTCCACCTGCATGCTCTCATCCAGTTCCACCTTCTCATGCACCAGCGCATCGTTGTAGCGGGTCAACCGGGTTGGATAGAGGCGCAGCACGCGATCCGGATACCAGCCGCAATGGCGGATGTATCGGCCAAAGACCCAGTTCAGGCGTGGTACCGCATAGACGACGCGTCCGATGGGGGCCGCACAGACACGCAGGATCTCGGCCTGTAACTCGGGAGTCACGCGCTCGTCGGCATCCAGCCAGAAGCACCACTGTGCAGTAACCAGTTCTTGCGCCATCTGGCGTTGGCGGCCATAGCCCTGCCAGTCGGTTTCGACTTGATAGTTGGCTTGGAACTCGGCAGCTATTTCGGCCGTATTGTCACTGCTGCCGGAGTCGAGGATGACGATCTCATCGACCCAGCCCGCGACGCTCTGCAGACAGGCGCGTAAATTCTGTCCCTCATTTTTAACGATGAGGACAGCGGCGATCAGGGGTTGGCTCATGAGTTCTCCTTGCATAGACCATGGAGCTGACAGATGGTATCGAAGCGGGCCATGACCTGTTCGGGCTTGATGTGATGCATCGCGAAGGGGTCCTTGAGTCGGCTGCGCCAGGGAAGTTCGGCCAACGGACGCCCACTCTGGGCCTCCATCAGTGATTGATAGACGCTGACGACGAATTCTCGGCAGCGATAAGGGCCGGTGCGCTCCGGGTTGTGATGGGCATACAGGCCGATCACCGGGACGCCGGCGGCCGTGGCCATATGGGTGGGCCCGGTATCCGGGGCCAACACCAGTTGGGCCTGCTTGATCAGGGCCATCAACTGTTTGAGGCTGGTTTGCCCGATGAGGTTGCCGGGCTGTTGCTGGCAGCGCGCCTGGATGTCACTGGCCATCTGCCGCTCCAGGGGGGTCGGGCCGCCACACAACAACACCTGGAATCCGCGTTCGGCGGCATGGTCGGCGAGTGCGGCGTAGCCGTCGATGGTCCAGTTTTTGTAGGCCTTGCTGGCGGCCGGAGCGATCAGCAGGGTGGGACGCTGGCTGTCGATCTGCTGGGCGGCCCATGCCTCGTCGGCTGCCGAGGTCGGGATCTCCCAGTGGGCCGCGAGGTCGCTGACTCCCAGCTCGGCGGCAAATGCCATCAGGCCATCCAGAACGTGGGGGGAGGCCGGTGAGGCAACCTTGATGTTGGTGAACCAACTCTGGCCGTCACCGGCGCGCTGCTGGTCGAAACCGAGCCGGTAGCGGGCGCGGATGCCCAGCGTCAGCAGGCTGGCGCGCAGTGCCGACTGCATATGCAGCAGGGCATCGAATCGGCGCCCCTTGAGTTGTCGCCAAACCTGCCAATAGCCACGCCAGCCTTGCTTCTTGTCGAAGGGTACGACTTCGACACCGGGTAGATCGCCCAGCAGCATGGCTTCGACCTTGCCCATGATCCAGGTGATGCGGGTTTGCGGCCACTGCCGCTGGATGGCTTGCACCACGGCGACGGTATGCACGCAGTCGCCGATGGCGGAGAGGCGTACGATGCAGAGTGACTCGGGAGCTTGCGTAAACAAAGACATGGGGCGGCTTCTGGCAACTGGAATGGGGGCATTATGCAAACTCGGGCAAGGCTTGTAAAATGTCCTTCTGTTTGATGGACGAGAAGCGCGATGCACGGCTGGCAAACCCTGATCCAAGGCTCACAGACCTGTTGGTTTGATGAACAGCTCTTTCCTGATTTTTCGGCCGAGGCTTTTGAGCCCGCCTATTGGCAGGGGCGCGATGCCGTCACCGGCCAGTCTCGCGGGCGCGGCGTGACCTGGTTCGTTCGCCATCGTGGTCTCTCTCTGGTGCTGCGTCACTACTGGCGTGGTGGCTTGATGGGCAAACTAAACCCGGATCGTTTCTGGTTCTCGGGAGTCGAAAATTCGCGAGCCATGGCCGAATTCCGGCTGTTGGGCCAACTGCGAGCCCTGGGATTACCCGTGCCGCGTCCGGTGGCGGCTCGGCTGCAACGCACCGGTCTGTGTTATCGCGCCGATCTGCTGATTGAGCAGATCCCTGGGGCGCGAGACCTGGTGCATCTGCTGCGTGAGCAGCCGCTGAG
>JAGOXX010000024.1 GCA_018059485.1 Aeromonadaceae bacterium
ATGAGCCCATGCCGTTGCAATTTGGTCTGCGCGAGCTTGGCGCCGTGCTCTATTTAGGCGCCTGTGTCACCCTGGGAGCGTACGTGTTGTATAACTGGGCCATCACCCAGTTGCCCGTCACCATCGCCAGTGCTTATACCAACCTGATCCCGGTCTTTACCCTGTTTCTGGCCTATCTGCTGCTCGGCGAGAGCATGAATTATCAGCAATTTTTGGCGTGTGGCCTGGTATTTGCCGGTGTGGTGTTCAGTCAGTTACCGGGGCGGCGATCTCTGGTTCCTGCTCAAGCCTGAATCCGGGCGGGAACCAAGGAAAGCGGTTTGTCCATGGAGAGGGCTGCTTTACCATAGTCAGCGTCTTGGCTGTTTCACGAGAGGAGTGTCATGCGCTTACAGGTCAGTTGTGAAGATCGTCTCGGGTTGACGCGTGAGCTGTTGGCGCGGCTGGAGGAGCATGCCATCGACCTGCGCGGCATCGAGCTGGATGAGGCCGGGGGTTTCATCTATCTGCATTTTCCCGAATTGGGTTTCGAGCGTCTGCAACAGCTGATGCCGGAAATCCGTCGTATCCCAGGGGTGCTGGACGTTAAGACGGTGCCTTTCATGCCTTCGGAGCGGGAGCATCACCAGATGCAGGCTCTGATGAAGGCGTTGCCGGATCTGATCTTCACGCTGGATGTACGGGGCCGTATCCGCCATGTCAACGAGGCTGTGCTCAACATCTTGCGTCTCGAATTGAAGGATATTCTCGGGCTGCAGGTTGGCTCCTTCCTCAAGGGGTTTGCTTTTGCTCAGTGGTTGCAGGAAGGGGCGAAGCAGGGGGAAACCTGCAAGTTGGCCTTCGCTGGTGAGGACTATCTGGCCGATCTGTTGCCGGTCTCGATCCCGGCTTCGCTGGATCCGGCTGTCGGTGAGCCGATGGCATTGGCCGGTGCTCTGGTGATCCTCAAATCGGCACGTCGGGTCGGCCACCACTTCAATCTGCTGCATGCCCATGATGACAGTCGCTTCGAGCTATTCACCGCCCAAAGCCCGGCGATGCAAGCTGTCTTGCATCAAGCTCGGCGCCTGGCGATGCAGGATCTGCCCCTGTTGATCCAGGGGGAAACCGGCAGCGGCAAGGAGATGCTGGCTCGCGCTTGTCACCGTGGCAGTCTGCGTGCCCAGGGCCCTTTGCTGGCTCTCAACTGTGCGGCCTTGCCAGACGAGGTGGCCGAACACGAACTGTTTGGCTCGGCTCCCGGCGCCTTTGGCCCAGATTGGCCCGGCAAGAAGGGGTTGCTGGAGCAGGCCAGTGGCGGCTCCTTTTTGCTCGACGAGGTGGCCGAGATGTCCCCGCTGTTGCAGAGCAAGCTGCTGCGGGTGTTGCAGGACGGCCGCTTCCATCGGGTGGGGCAGACCGAGCAGGTGCTGGTGGATGTGCGCATCCTCTGCATCTGCCGACAATCCCTCGAGGAGCGGGTGCGCCTGGGGCTGTTTCGCGAAGATCTCTTCTTCCGGCTGAGTGTCTTGCGGCTCGAGATGCCGTCGCTGCGTCAACGGCAAGCCGATATTTTGCCGCTGGCCCAGCAGTTTGTCGGCCGCATCTGTGATGAGTTGCAGCGCAGTCGGCCGCGGTTTTCACGTCATCTGGACGAGTTTTTGCTGGGTTACCCCTGGGCGGGAAATGTCCGCCAACTGCGCAATGCTCTCTATCAGGCGTTGACCCTGCTCAATGGCGATGAGCTGGAGCCCCCCGATCTGCGGCTGCCTCACGTCGAGACGGCCGAGCTGGCGATGGATCAGTGGTTCGAAGGGTCGTTGAACGAGGCGAGCAAGCGGTTCGAGAGGGCTATGCTGGAGCGGCTCTACCCCCTCTATCCCTCCAGTCGCCAGTTGGCGGCACGACTGGGGGTCAGTCACACGGCGGTGGCCAACAAGCTGCGCGAGTTTGCTATTGGCAAGAAAGGGGGCGCGGATCCCGACTAAAATCGGGCGAGGCCATCACCCCGGGATCACCGGCTGCTCGATCAGCTGTAGCCCGCTGGCATCCACTTTCAGGTAGGTTAAGACCCGATCCCAGTCTCCGAGCACGATCCGCTCCGCAGCCAGGGTGCACCCATCGGCTTGGGTGATATCGAAGTTGAGGGCATGGCGTGCCGGTTTATGGGTGTGGCCATGGATCATCAGGCTGGCCTGATGGTGGCGCATCAACTGCTCGACGGCTTCGGCGGTGACATCCATCAGCATCAGTGACTTGCCTTTTTTGCCCTGGCGCATCTTGCCAGCGATCTTCATCCGTTCGCTCAGTGGCAGACGCAGGAAGATCCAGCGCAACCAGCGCCAGCTGGTGATGCGACGGAAACGTTGGTATTTCTCATCCAGGGTGCAGAGCTGGTCACCGTGCAGCAGCAGGGTGCGGCGTCCCTCGAGCGTCAGAACATATTCGGCAGGCAACAACACCAGATTGGCGGCACGGGCAAAGGCCTTGCCGATCATGAAGTCTCGATTGCCATGAATGTAGAAGATGGCGGTACCGCGCTGGCGCAGGGCGGCCAAGGCGGTGGCAATTTGCTGCTGGAGCGGCGAGTTTTCGTCATCCCCAATCCAGAACTCGAACAGATCACCCAGGATGTAAAGCGCCTCGGCTTTGGTCGCCTGCTGTTGCAAGAAGGCCAGAAAGGTCGCGGTCAGATCGGGTCTTTGTTCACACAGGTGTAGATCGGAGATAAACAGGGTCGTCATCGGGGCTCGGTTCTGAGGGTGGCGCTCGCCAGTTGAAGGGGCAAGGGCATGGCCGAAACCATGCCCAGAATAGATCAACCAAGGGCGCCGTTAGGCAACGGTGACGCGCTCAATGATGATCTCTTCTTTGGGTACATCACTGTGACCCGCGGCGCGGCCAGTCTTGGCCAGCTTGATCTGGTTGACGACATCCATGCCGTCGACAACGGCACCAAATACACAGTAACCCCAGCCTTGCATGGATTCATTTTTGAAGTCGAGGTAGCTGTTGTCGGCCACATTGATGAAGAACTGGGCGGTTGCAGAGTGCGGATCGCTGGTACGAGCCATTGCCAGGGTGCCGACCTTGTTGGCCAGACCGTTGTTGGCTTCGTTCTTGATGGGGTCGCGGGTCTCTTTTTCGACAAATCCGGAGAGATAGCCACCGCCCTGGATCATGAAGTCGTTGATCACGCGGTGAAACAGGGTGCCATCGTAGTGACCGTCACGGCAGTATTGCTCGAAGTTGGCGCAGGTGATCGGGGCCTTGTCGGCAAACAGTTCGATTTTGATATCACCACGATTGGTGTGCAGAGTGATCATGGGTGGTTCCTCGTCGCTTAGGGCGGATTGAATCGGTCAGTGTAATGGCCCGGTCGATAAACGGGCCAGGTGTAGCCTGCCATGGCCGATGGCCGAAGTGGGCAACTCCTGTAAAAAGTGAGTGAGATTCTGCGGTGTTGGCTTGCCAATGTCTAGCCTCGATGCCGCTGATGGCGACTCTTGGGGCTGTGGGCAACTATACTCAAAGCAACCGGGCTGATGGCAGGTGGTGCTGCAGGGCCTGCAGAAGAAGACCCTTAGGATGGACCGGAGGTGGCTATGATGTATGAAGATCGCGATATTGGACTCGAACTACCGATCGGCTATGTGCGCGAAAACTGTACCTCCTGGAGCAACTTATGCCACGAGTTAGGACTCGAGCCGGATGGTCTGGAGCAGGGGGTCTATCTGTCGAATGATCGGGTGACACTGGATCTGGCGCTGGCCAAACGCTTCGGCCTCTGTCAGGAGTGGTGGTTATAGGAAAACCTCGACAATTCCGGGGGCTAACTCTTGGCCCCCTCGTCAATTCTGCTCGGAGCCGCTAGAATGACCCCTCGCTTTTTTTGAGACAGGTCATCTCCATGCTGAAGATTTACAACTCACTCACGCGTCAAAAAGAAGAATTCAAGCCAATTCGCCCCGGCCAGGTGGGC
Organism: Aeromonadaceae bacterium; assembly: GCA_018059485.1. GTDB lineage: Bacteria > Pseudomonadota > Gammaproteobacteria > Enterobacterales > Aeromonadaceae > Pseudaeromonas. Next base: position 3,962 of record JAGOXX010000024.1, read on the forward strand.
ATGTATGTGTGTGGGGTGACCATCTATGATCTGTGTCATATCGGCCATGGCCGCACCTTTGTCGGCTTCGATGTGGTGGTGCGTTACCTGCGTTACCTCGGCTATCAGGTCAACTTCGTGCGCAATATCACCGATGTGGATGACAAGATCATCAAGCGTGCCGCCGAAAACCAGGAGTCTTGCGAGGCGCTGACCGAGCGCCTGATCGGCGAGATGCATGCCGACTTCGATGCGCTGAATCTGCAGCGACCTGATATCGAGCCGCGTGCCACGCTACACATTGGTGAAATCATCGAGCTGGTCGAACAGCTGCTGGCCAATGGTAACGCCTATGTCGCCGATAACGGCGATGTGCTGTTTGCCATCGACAGCTTCCCGGAATATGGCCGTCTCTCTGGCCAGGATCTGGAACAGTTGCAGGCCGGTGCCCGGGTCAGCGTCGAAGAGGCCAAGCGTAATCCGCTGGATTTCGTGCTCTGGAAGATGTCCAAGCCTGGAGAGCCAACCTGGGAGTCGCCTTGGGGACCGGGGCGTCCGGGCTGGCACATCGAGTGCTCGGCGATGAACTCCAAACACCTGGGCAACCACTTTGACATTCATGGCGGCGGCTCGGATCTGATGTTCCCGCACCATGAGAACGAGATAGCCCAGAGCTGCTGCGCGCACCATACCGCCTACGTCAATACCTGGATGCATACCGGCATGGTGATGGTGGATCGGGAGAAGATGTCTAAATCCTTGGGCAACTTCTTCACTATCCGCGATGTGCTGAAGGTCTATGACGCCGAGACGGTACGTTACTTCCTGATGTCCGGTCACTATCGCAGCCAGCTCAACTACTCCGACGAGAACCTCAATCAGGGGCGTGCGGCACTGGAGCGTCTCTACACGGCGTTGCGTGGCTTGCCTGTGGTTGCAGCGGCGGGTGGCGAGCAGTATGTCGAGCGTTTCCGTGCGGCTATGGATGATGACTTCAACACGCCGGAAGCCTATTCGGTGCTCTTTGATCTGGCCCGTGAGGTCAACCGCCTCAAGGGCGATGGAGCGGCCGACGCGGCTGCACTGGCGGGGCGCCTGCGCGAGCTGGGCGGTGTGCTGGGGCTGCTGGAGCAGGATCCGGAAGCCTTCTTCAAGGGCAACGAGGCCGATGACGAGGTGGCTGAAATCGAGGGCTTAATCAAGGCGCGTAACGATGCGCGGGCGGCGAAGGATTGGCCAGCGGCCGATGCCGCGCGCAACCGTCTGACCGAGATGGGAATCGTCCTCGAAGATGGTGCCGGCGGCACCAGCTGGCGTCGTAAGTAATCACAGTTCGCGGCAGAGCATCTGACTCTGCCCCAGACGAGCAGGGCGAGCCGATGGCACCAAGTGTGTCCATGGCTCGCCCTTTGTTTTGCGCGTTAAACCTCTTCTCATGGCGAGAGACCAAATTGTTGCAGTAGTGCCGGATAATCGGCTTGCTGGCGAACCCGATCCAGAGCCTGCTGGAACTGCTGTACCAGTGCATCATCGATCTGCGAGTTGAAGGCGTAACAGAACTCCTCGCTCCCCAGTGTCCAGACCTCTTCGTACTGACGGCTATCGACGCCCAGCTCTTCGAGTTGCTGCCAGGCCACTGGACTATATTGCTCAGTCAGGTATGGAGTGATGCAAGATCCTGTGTCTGGGCTGTTGCTGGCATGGTGGCTGTGACTGATAGCCAGAATGTCATCACCAATACAGTGTAGCGCCATTGCCAATATGCCATATCGGCCTCCCGCCTGGGTTCCTGTCGAGAGTTTAGTGCAGTCTGTCGAGGAGTGTTGCCGGGGCTACATCCACTATTTCACCATTCTGCCAATTCTTAAGATTGATTTAAGATTCAACTTCTAGTCTGCAGATATGTTCCTCCTGTTGGAGAGAGATATGCAACCTAGCCTGCACAGTTTTCACCCAAGCGTTCAACCGAGCTATCGCCTGGATGTTCATCTCCAACCCGATGAACGGATCCTGGAGTTTGTTCAGCAACGCTTTGCCCTGCACCACGATGCCCGTATTGAACAGTTGCTGCCGTGGCAGTGCACCCTGAGTGATGAGCAGGGAACCCTATTGGCGAGTGCTGGCTTCAAACCAGCCAGTGACGGTCCCCTGTTTTTGGAGCACTACCTAGAGACCCCAGTTGAGCAACAACTGGCCTCGGCGCTGCAACAACCCGTACTGCGCGATGACATTCTGGAGGTTGGCAATCTGGCGGCTCTGGATGGTCATGGGCGTCTGCTGATCCTGGCGCTGGTGCAGTATCTGGTTGAACAGCGCTATCGCTATGTGGCGTTCACCGCCACTGATCAGGTGCGCGCCCTGTTTCGCTCTTTGGGTCTGCAGCCCCACTTCCTGCAGTCGGCACGGCGTGATCTGGTGCCGCAGCCTGAACGCTGGGGGCGCTATTACGACCACGATCCCAAGGTGGTCGCTGGCGATATTCGTCAGGGCTATCAGCTGTTGCAACAGCGTCCTCAGTGGCAGCAGCAATTGTTGCAACTGCCGCGCTGTGAATTGACCTTGAACCCTTTGGAGTTGTTATGAGCGAGTTACTGCACCGGGTGGCACGACATGCCGAGTCACAACCTGCGGCGATTGCCCTCAGCGACGAGAGCCAATCCCTCAGTTATGCGCAGTTGTGGCTGCGCATTAACGATGAGGCGCAGCGCCTGACGGCACTTCTGGCTGCTCGTGGTGTCAGCGGGCGTCCCGTGGCACTGGCGGCAGATAATAGCGTGGAGTGGGTGGTGCTGGATTTGGCCTGTCTGCTGGCCCAGATCCCCTGTGTGCCGGTGCCCCCATTCTTTAACGAGGCTCAGCGTTTTCACCTGTTGCGAGATAGCGGATCTGTACTCCTGTGTGTCGGTTCGACGGAGGGGTGGCAGCATCAGTGGCTGGATTTTTCTGCCGTCGCGTTGCCCGCAGGAACCTGCAAGATCACCTATACCTCGGGCAGCACAGGCTCCCCCAAGGGGGTTTGTCTGAGCCAAGCGCAGCAGCAGCGCACCGTCGAGGCGCTAGCCGAACGGATTGGCTCTCTGGATGTGCAGCAACACCTGTGCACCATGCCGTTGGCTGTCTTGCTGGAGAATCTGGCGGGCGTTTATTTACCGCTGTGGTTAGGACGTCGGGTGCATCTGCCGAGCCTGAGTTCTCTGGGACTCGGCTCTTTGCAACATCCGGATCCCCAACGCTTCATCGCAACTCTGGCGGCCAGTCAGGCCGACAGCCTGATCCTGCTGCCGGCAACGCTCGCCTGGCTGGTGGCTGCCACCGAACAGGGGCTGTTGCCCGCCGAACGCTGGCGCCTGCTGGCGGTTGGGGGAGGCAAGAGCGGCCGAGGGCTCCTCAGCCGGGCGGATGCGGTGGGATTGCCTGTCTATGAAGGCTATGGGCTCTCGGAGGTTGGCTCCGTTGTCGCTCTTAATGGTCCCCAGGCCCGGAGCCTGGGAACGGTCGGCCTCCCGCTGTCTCATCTGCAGGTTCGCCTGGCGGCCGATGGTGAGGTGCTGGTACGAGGCAATCCGATGCTGGGCTATCTGGGGGATCCCGCCTCGGTCGACCCCGATGGCTGGTTGGCCACCGGCGACTGGGGACAGTGGGATGAGGCTGGCTACCTGACCATCTTGGGCCGCAAGAAGTCGACCGTAGTGACTGGCTTTGGTCGCAATGTGGCCCCTGAATGGCTGGAGGCCGAGTTCGCCACAGTGCCCGGTGTGTTGCAGTGCTTCGTCTATGGCGATGAATTATCGGGGTTGCAGGCTCTGCTGTTTGCCCCGGCGCTGGCCGCCGATCCGCAGGGCGAAGCCAGGCTGCAAGCCTGTAACCATACGCTGCCGGAATATGCACGGTTGAACGGCTGGCAGTTCGTCAGTACCCCTTTTAGTCGAGAGTCCGGCGAGTTGACGGCCAATGGTCGTCTGCGGCGGGACACCTTAAGACAGTTACGCTTATCGGCCGTCGTCGCTGCGGGGCCGCACCATTTACACAAGGAGTTGTCATGAGTTTCTATCAACAGCTGATTGCTGCCACCCAGGCTGAACGGGAATACCTGCTCCAGGCTCCGGCCATTCTCGCTTGCCAACGGGGTGAGGTGACCCTGCCGCGTTATGTTGCCTTCCTGACCGAAGCCTATTACCACGTCCGGCAGACGGTTCCCCTGCTCATGGCCTGTGGTAGCCGACTGACCGAGCGCCATCGCTGGCTACAGGATGCGGTCACCGAATATATCGAGGAGGAGCGTGGTCATGACCGCTGGATCCTTAACGACATCGCTGCCTGCGGTGCCGATAGTGCCGCGGTCGAGGCCGGAGAGCCAAATTTCTATACCGAGATGATGGTGAGCTATGCCTGGGACAGTGTGATGCGGGGTAATCCGGTCTCGTTCTTCGGCATGGTGCTGGTGCTGGAGGGGACCAGCGTCAATTTGGCAACCCCGATGGCACAACTGATCCGCCAGCGGCTGCAGTTGCCAGAGCAGGCGATGAGCTATCTGTGTTCACACGGCAGCCTGGATCAGGAGCACATCCAGTTCTTCGCCAAGCTGATGGACCGACTGACGGATCCGGTTGAACAACAGGCGGTGATCCATATGGCGCGACGCATGTATCGCCTGTATGGCGACATGTTCCGATCGCTTCCCATGGAGGCTTCAGTATGAAACAGGCAGAAGCCGGTATGAAGTATGCGGTCATCACGGGTGCATCTGGCGGCATTGGTCAGGCCATCAGCGAGCGGCTGTGGCAGGAGGGATGGTCACTACTGCTGATCGCACGGGATGGGCAACGATTGGCCGCACTGCGCCAGCAGCTCTGTGCACTATCGCCTGAGCGCGCTTCCCAGTTGGCCTGGTTGGCGCTGGATATCACCCAACCGGAGGCTGCCTCCGAGCTGAAGCAGTTTTTGCTGGAAAACCAGCAGTCGCTTGATCTGTTGGTCAACGCCGCGGGTTGTCAGCACTTTGCCTGGCTGGAAGAACAGGCGGAGGCGATCATGCGGCAGCAGGTTGAGCTGGATCTGCTGGCGCCGATGCGTCTGACGCGTGCCCTGCTACCGGCCATGACCCCGAGCAGCACAGTCGTCAATATCGGCTCCACCTTCGGAGCCATCGGCTATCCGGGGTTCTCGGTCTACTGTGCCAGCAAGGCCGGACTGCATGCCTTTAGCGAGGCACTGGCTCGCGAAGTCGGTCCGAATGGCCCGCGCATCTGCCTGCTGGCTCCACGAGCAACGGCGACTGAACTCAATCATGGTGCCGTCGATGCGATGAATCGGGCTCTTGGCACTCAGGTTGATACTCCGGCCCGAGTCGCTGATGAGTTGATGGCCCTGTTGGCGGGGCGGCAACGCCGGCGCTTCATCGGCTGGCCAGAAAAACTGTTTGTCTGGCTCAATGGTCTGTTCCCCACTCTGGTGGATCGGGCCATTGGCGCCCAGCGTGAGCAGATCCATGGCTTTGCGCAACGCCCGGCACTCCGTCTGGCGGTTCCCGCGCAACCACTGTCATCCTCCAAGGAGCATCTATCATGAAGGCACGTTTCGGTTTTGGGGCTCTGTTGAGCCTGGTGTGTGGCTCAATCGTGGGTTTGTCGATGAGCATCCCTGCAGCGGCCAGTGACTCTGAGCCCTATCTGCAATTTCAACAGAAGTGGGCTCAAGCACAGTATCAGCAGCAAGGTGATGCTCAGGAGCAGGCACTGGCCACTTTGGCCAACGAGGTGCGTGCAAGCAGTGCAGCACATCCTGACGATCTGGCTCTGAAGACCTGGGCCGGGATCATCATCGGTAGTTATGCCGGCGCCAAGGGGGGGCTCGGGGCTCTGTCGTTGGCCGAAGAGTCCAAGGCTGCCTATGAGTCCGTGATTGACAAGGATCCTTCTGTGCTCAATGGCTCGGCGCTGACCTCGCTGGGGGTTCTCTATTACAAGGTGCCGGGGTGGCCACTGGGATTTGGCGATGAGGAGCGCGCCGCGTTCATGCTCAAGCGTGGGCTGGCTCTGAACCCGGATGGTATCGACAGCAACTACTTCTATGCCGATTTTCTCTTCAGTCAGGGTAAGAAAGAGGAGGCCAAACGCTATCTGCAAAAAGCCAAGGCTGCAGCACCCCGTCCGGGGCGGGAGATTGCCGATGCTGGACGGCAGAGCGAGATCGCGCGGTTACAAGAACAGTTGAAGCAGTGATAGGATGCACCACATCCATAACGTGCCGATGAAGAGCCGATCATGAAAATTCTGGTGGTCGAAGATGACACCCTGCTGCGACAAGGGTTGCAGCAAGCCTTAAGCCATGAGCAGTACAGCTGTGATGTGGCACAGAGCATGGCCGAGGCCGAGTCACTGGTCAAGGTCAGCGAATATGGTCTGATCCTGCTGGATCTAGGCTTGCCGGATGGCGATGGCATGACACTGCTCCGGCGCTGGCGCCAGCGCGGCATGACTATGCCGGTGCTCATCCTGACCGCTCGCGATGCGTTGGACGATCGGGTGGCGGGTCTGGATCGGGGGGCTGATGACTACATGGTCAAACCCTTTGCACTGGCCGAATTACTGGCGCGAGTTCGCGCCCTGTTGCGTCGCGATCAGGGATTGGCCAGTAACCAGCTCGTGTCCGGTGATCTCTGCCTCGATCTGGAGGAAAAAACGGTGACCCAAGGGGGCGAAGCGGTTGTGCTGACGCGGCGGGAGTTTGCCCTGTTGCGCCGTCTGATGATGCAGGTGGGCAAGGTGGTCAGTCGCGAGCGGTTGCAGGAGGATATCTATGACTGGCAGGACGATATCGGCTCCAATGCTCTGGAGGTGCATATTCACCATCTGCGCCGCAAGCTGGGGGCTAATTTGATCCGTACGGTCCGGGGTGAGGGGTATCGTCTGGAGCAGGTGTCATGAGTCGCCAAGAGCGCATCCTGCTGTGGCTGCATAGCCGCACGATCAAGACGCGGCTGCTGTTGCTGCTGGCGCTGGTTCTGATGTTGACCCAGTGTGCCTCGGCCGTCTGGGTGTGGCATGAGAGTCGGGAGCAGCTGGTCGAGCTGGTTCAGTTGGCCGCCAATCCACACCATTCGCGCCATGAGCTGGAAAAAGAGCAGCGCGAGACGCTGGTTGCCTTGCTGGTTCCTCCGGCGGTCTTTGGTTGTATCGGCTTGCTGTTTGCCTATCTGGCGATCAGTTGGCTGACTCGCCCTTTAGAGCGACTCAGTACATTGTTGCGAGAGCGCAGCTCCAGCAATCTGGATCCATTGACGCTCGATGATCAGGGGCCTGAATTGCAGGCCGTCGAACAGGCGGTCAATGAATTGTTGGCACGACTGGCATTGACGCTCCAGAGCGAGCGGCAATTTACCGCCGATGTGGCTCATGAGCTGCGGACTCCGCTGGCCGGGATCCGGCTTAATCTGGAGCTGATGCAGCAAGCGGGGGTGTCGGGCGTGCAGCCGCTGATCGAGCGTCTGGATGGTTTGCATCACACGGTCGAACAGCTGCTGAACATGGCGCGACTGGAGCGCAATGTCATCATCGGCATCACCGATGAGGTGGATTTTATCCGTGAGGTTTTTGAGCCCCTCGAGCATGAGCTACGGCAGATGCTGGCGCGGCGGGGGCTGACATTGGCGTGCGAGCTGATGCCGGTTCGCCTGCGAGGTGAGGTGGCGTTATTGCAGATGTTGTTGCGCAACCTGATCGAGAATGTCAGCCGTTATGCCGATGCCAATACGCAGGTTCAGCTGCAATTGCGGGCTTGGCATTCAGCCTCCGGTTGGCAAGCCGAGCTGATGGTGCGTGATGTCGGGGTTGGTGTTGCCCCTGAGCAGCTCTCGCGTCTGACGGCTGCATTCACCCGGCTGGACAGCCGGGGTAACGGCATCGGTCTTGGGCTGAATATTGTGGCTCGAGTCTGTGCCTTGCATCAGGCTACCTTGCAGTTTGACAATGCCGAGCAGCCCCATGGCTTGCGAGTTCGCGTCGGCTTCGGCGTCGGTGTCTCGAACCTGTGATGGTTGTTTCAAGGAGTGCTCGCGTTCAAAGGGAGATTGGGTGCATATCACAGTGCTCTGTTGGCTTGAGCCGGATAGTTTGCGCTGACGCGCAATTGTCATGAATCCCCTCTGGTATGGTGTCAGGGTCATCATGTAGTCCAGTAAGGAATCATCTATGCGCGCAAAACAGCTTTCGCAATCGGCCTTCATCCAGGATTTGGCTTTGTTAGCTCGTTATGATCTGACCAATCTCGAATTGGGCATCAAATTGCATCAGGACTCCGATCCGGAACTCCGGGAGTCGGCTCTGCGCCTCTATCAGAAGGGGGTCATTACCGCGGCTGATGGTGGCTTCCTGACACCGTTCGGCGTCAGTCTGCTCGAGTATCTCGACCATCTGCTCAATGCATTAACCGATGAGGTTGCCGCCTAAGCTTGCTGAGGCTCCGCTAACTGCAACAACTCCAGTTTTTCCAACTCCCACCGCTGGTTTTTCTGCAACAGATGGCAGATGAAACTGACGGCGGGAGTTTTGCTTTTATCCTCCCCGATGACGATCCAGCTCATGGATGGCGGCTTGGGGGCTGAGACGTCGGTAACGTGCAATGACAACAGGCCACCCAAGCGAAAACTGACGTAGGTTTTGCAGGTATCTGCGGCCGCCTGTTGCTGCGAATTCAGAGGGCCGCTATGCGGCAGGGTCGGTTTTGTGGTGCTGGCATTGGCGGCGGGCAATGCCATGCCAAGGCTCAGGGCCATGCCGAGGCTCAGGGCCATCAGTCGGGTGCGTTTGATTCGAGTCATAGTTTGCGTTGTCGGGATGCAGGATGTCGCCAGTGGATCTGGGCGGGTAACAGTAAGCCGCTGTCGTGGACGGGCTCCTGGTCAATGAGTTGGCGGAGCAGGTCAAAGGCGCGGCCAGCCATGGTTGGGCAGTCTTGCGCTATGGTATCGAGACGCAGCGGCAGACAATCAAACAGGTAGTGATCATCAAAACTGCACAGGTGGATATCGGCATCCATCAACTGGTGTTGATTCAGATAGCGCAGAACCCCCTCCAGCAGACCGCAGGCGGCGGTGAACAGCGCCTTGGGCGGACGCCCCAATTCGGCACACAGTTGCGCCATCATCTCGTAGCCTGAGCTGGGACTGAAGTTGCCATGCCGTATCCAGTTGGCCTTGCCGACTACTCCGGCGCGCTGCAGACCCAGCTCATAACCGGCCAGTCGCTGCCGGCTTGGCTCCAACCGGAGTTGCCCACCGAGGTAATAGACCTCTTCCGGATGCAGAATCGCCAGGTTTTCCACCAACTCGGCGGTTGACTCGACCGAATCGGTAATTACCCAGGGCAGGTTGGAGTCGGCGATGCGCCGATCCAGCTGCACCACCGGCAGGCGTTCGCTGATCTTCTGGTACTCGGCATCAGAGACCGAGCTGGAGGCGATGATGAGACCATCCACCTGGCGTTGCAGCAGACTATTGACCGCCATCATCTCCTGGCTGGGATTTTCATCCGAGCAGGCGATCAGCAGTTGTAGCCCGGCTTCGCGGCACAGGGTCTCTAGTTCCCGAGCGATGGAGGCAAAACCGTAGTTGGTCATCTCCGGAACCACCAGTCCCAGAGTATGAGAGCGATTCGAGCGCAGGGCTCGTGCATGAATGCTGGGTTGGTAGTGTTGGGCGGCGGCAATGGCCAGAATGCGATCGCGGGTCTCATCGGCCACCCGGTACTCCTTGCTGCGGCCATTGAGTACCAGACTGGCGGTTGCCTTGGAGACTCCCGCCAATCCGGCGATATCGCTGATAGTGATACGTTTAGTGGTCTTCACGGCATCTTTATATGCGTCAAACGAGAATCGTCATTCTACCACGCATCGGGCCAGCGGCCAGTGTTGCAGCGTGACTTCTGCGAGGCCCATCAGCGAGAAGCTTACCTTGCCTTGCGGGAAGTAGCGCGCCGACATCACGGCCTCACCCTCATTGATAAACAGCTCGACACTGGAGTGATCGCTCAGCAGTCGCAGCGTCTGCAGGTCACCGCGCCAGAACCTCTGTTCGAGTTCACCAGTGCGGATATTCGGACGCGACAGGATCAGCCGTTCGCCATCCCAGCTCAGGGTCAGTGCATCCAGCAGGCTCAGACAAAATGGCCCCGAGCTGCTCAACTGTAGCTCGGCGCTCTGCGCTGGCAAAAGAGGAGCCTCGTTGGCTATGCCCTGCCAACTGGTTTGGGTGCCGCGCAACCAGGTCAGCTCGCGGGCCGGCTGCTGGTAGAGGTGGCCGCTCCGATAACTCAGTTCGCGTGGGCAGGTCATGGTGTGGATCCAGCCCTGCTGTACCGTCGGTTGCAGGAGCTCCTCCTGGTCCGGGATCCCCATCCAGCCAAACAGCAGGCGACGACCATCCTCGGTGCGGGTGGTTTGCGGCGCATAGAATTCGAAACCCAGATCCAGCTCGTGAAACTCCCCGTGCTGATAGTCGGCGTGGTCATAATCGAGTTGTCCAACCCAATAGCCAGTCTGATGGGTATTGAGATAGCGTTCGGCCTCTGCTGCCAGCCCCTGCGGGCAGCAGATCAGGATATCTTGCCCATCGAGTTCGAACAGATCCGGGCACTCCCACATGTAGCCAAAATCCCCCAGGCCATGGAGGCCTGAGCCGGCGATTTCGCCGCAGAGTTGCCAGTGGTGCAGGTCATCGGAGACCAGCAACAGCACCTTGCCCTGCAGTTGCAGATCCTGAGCGCCCAGCACCATGTACCAGCGCCCGGCATGGCGCCAGACTTTGGGGTCGCGCACATGGCCGGTATAACCGCTGGGCAGGGGTAGCACAGGTCCCAGCTTGTCAAATTCACCGCGCTCGTTTTCGACAGCCAGGCACTGGTTGGCGGTGCGCGAGCCATCGGCATACTTGACGTTGCCGGTGTAGATGAGGACGAGGCGATCATCCTGCACCACGGCCGAGCCCGAGTAGCAGCCATGGCTCTCATAGGCTTCGCTGGGGACCAGGGCTACCGGCTCATGGCGCCAGTGCAGCAGATCGGTCGAGCTCCAGTGGCCCCAGAATTTGGCGCCGTGGGCGCAGGCCAGAGGGTTCCACTGATAGAACAGATGGAAGCGTCCGTTGTGATGGATCAGGCCGTTGGGATCGTTGAGCAGACCAACGGGGGGAGCCAGATGCCAGTTTGGCCGCCACGGATCCGCGGCGGCCTTGGGTTGCCCGGTCATCAAAGACCGGGCCAGTTGTTTGAGCTGTGAAGTTTCGTTCATCAGTTGCCCCCGATTATTCACTATCGGTCTGGTAT
>JAGOXX010000025.1 GCA_018059485.1 Aeromonadaceae bacterium
GGTATCGTTTGTCAGCGCCCTGTTGGTCATTCACCTGTTCCTCAAGATGCTGGCACATGTTGGCTTGTGGCCATTCGTCCTCTATCGCTTGCTGTTGGGGGCGGGACTGCTGCTCTTTGTTATTTGATACAAAGAGGGGGCTATGGGATCAATGCTGTTCACTTAAGGAGAAATGCAGGAAGGTTCCCTTTCACCAACACGCCGTAAACCCATCCGTGGGGGCTCGATGGCGGCATCCCTGCCGCCAACGGTTGGTTCAATGGGAACACTTCCTGCCTTCTCTGATCCGCATTGGCCATGTGGCCCCGTCCTTGTTTACTGGGGTGGGGGGCCGTTAGCGTTCCAGCCAGCGCTCGCGCACCGCGCGGATTGCTAGCTGCCGCTCTCGGCCCAACTTCTGGCGAATCGCTTCCCCCTGATAACCTGCTGCCAGGATCGGTTGGATGGGGACTGCGGATGCGGCAGCAAAGGCCTCGGCGACATAATCGGGCTCCGGGTACTCCCGTTCGGCAAAGCCGAGACGGCCACGAAAATCAGCCCGGCAGCAGTCAAGCAACTGGGCCAGGCGGTGGGGGCGCCGCCAGGCGTCGATCTTGTCAAACAGGCGCAGCAGTGTGCTGGTTCTCAGCTCGGTCGCAATGTGGATCAGCGAGTGAAATTCGCTGACCAACAGCGCCAGATCCCGACACTCGTTGGGTACCCGGAAACGACTGCAGAACTCCCTGATCAGCGGCAAGCCCCGTTCGCCATGACCATGATGGCTGGGCAGTATGTCGGCGGGCGTCAGCCCCTTGCCAAAGTCATGGCAGACGGTAGCAAAACGCACCGGGAGCTCGTCGCTCAGGAGCGCCGCCTGTTCGATAGCCATCAGCACATGGATGCCGGTGTCGACTTCCGGATGCCACTGGGGGCGAGCCGGAATGCCGAACAGAGTGTCCAGTTCGGGGAATAGCTCCGCCAGTGCGCCACAATCCCGCAATACCTGGAAAAATATCTGGGGGTTGTCGCCGCTCAATACCTTTTCCAGCTCTTTCCAGACCCGCTCGGGCGTCAGGTGGGCCAGTTCACCACTGGCGGCAATCTGGCGCATCAGCGCCAGAGTCTCCTCCGCGACACGAAAGCCCAAACTGTGAAAACGGGCGGCGAAACGGGCTGCTCGGAGCACCCGCAGGGGATCTTCACTGAAGGCTGGTGAGACATGACGCAGCAGGCGTGCGGCCAGATCGGCCTGACCCCCGTAGGGATCATGCAGCTGGCCCTCGGCATCTTCGGCGATGGCATTGATGGTCAGATCCCGCCGCAGCAGATCCTCTTCGAGGGTGACTTCGGGGGCGGCATAGCAGGCAAAGCCAGTATAGCCATGCCCCTGCTTCCGTTCGATGCGAGCCAGGGCGTACTCTTCCCGAGTCTGTGGATGCAAGAAGACGGGAAAGTCCCGGCCAACTGGTTCGTAACCCTGGGCCAGCAGCTCTTCTGCACGAGCCCCGACCACCACGTAGTCGCGCTCTCGCACCTGGAGCCCTAATAGCCGATCCCGAACCGCTCCACCTACCAGAAAAACTTGCACAGGCACCTCATCTTGTCGCGAAAAAACGTCATTCATGGAAACCAGATGGCATCTGGATAGCAGCCAGAGTATATCCGCTTTGACATCCCTTTGTGCTGGCTTTAACCTGCCGCCTATTCGTAGGAACTGCAACCCTTGTCTGTGGTGCGGGCCAGGATTTCGCCACGCGCCCGCGCCGTCGCGTCATCGGCTACCCGGAGCAGATGTGCGGCGCCTCGCCGGGAGAGTCATCATTATGTATAAAGCGTTTTTTGGTCTGACGGAGAGCCCCTTCTCCATCTCACCGAATCCGAAATTTCTCTATATGAGCGAACGCCACACCGAGGCGTTGGCGCACCTGAATTATGGTTTGCGCGAAGGTGGTGGTTTTGTGTTGCTGACGGGGGAGGTCGGCACGGGTAAAACGACGGTTTCTCGCTGTCTGCGCCAACAGTTGCCGGACGATACGGATCTGGCTCTGGTTCTCAATCCGACCCTGACCGAACGTGAATTGTTGGCCTCCATTTGCGACGAATTCCGGTTGAGCTATCCGGCCGACTCCGGGATCAAGGAGTTGTTCGATCGACTGCGCCAATACCTGCTGACCAATCGTGCGGCGGGGCGTAAGACGCTGTTGCTGATCGATGAGGCGCAGCATCTCTCCGCCGAGGTTCTCGAGCAGTTGCGGCTGTTGACCAATCTGGAGACCGACGACGCCAAACTGTTGCAGGTGGTGCTGATTGGTCAGCCTGAACTGCAACAACTGCTACGGCAACCCCTGCTGCGGCAGTTGGCGCAACGCATCACGGCGCGCTATCACCTGTTGCCGCTCTCCCGCGATGATGTGGATGCCTATGTCCGTTTCCGGCTGCAGGTCGCTGGCTGCATTCAACCGATCTTCACCCCTAGCGCCATCCGCGCCTTGCATCGCCTCAGCGGTGGCATTCCCCGCATCATCAACCTCATCGCCGAACGGGCTCTGCTGGGGGCTTATGCCGAAGGAGAGGCCAAAATCAGTGACAAAGTCGTGGTGCAGGCTGCCTACGATGCGATGGGCGTGCAGGATCGGGGTACCAGTGGCTGGGGCGTTGCAGCCTTCGCGCTGTGTGGTCTGCTGATGCTGGCCGCAGGTTGGCTGGGATGGCAACGCTGGGGCGTTCTGCCGGTGCCGGAGGTGCATCGCGTCGAGGTGCCGATCAAGTTACCGCCCGATAGCAAGCTGATGCGTCGCTTCGAGAAGTCACTGCAACAGGCGGCCTATCAGGATGAAGCCATGCTGACCCTGTTCCGGGTGTGGGGCTTTGAACCGACCCTGGATGAGGCCAATTGTGAGGCTGCATCCCGAGTGGGTCTGCAGTGTCAGCAGGGTAGCGATTCGCTGCAGGCGTTGATCGGGCTCGACCACCCGGCCGTGGTGCGCCTGTTCGACGAAAATGCGACCGAGTTTTACGCCAATCTGCTGCGTGTCGATGCCAAAGAGGCCGATCTGCTGATCGATGGTGAGGCATGGACGGTCAGCCGCAGTTGGCTGGAACAGGCCTGGGGCGATGAATACACGCTGCTGTGGCGTCTGCCGAAGAGTGGTGCCCGCAGTATTACCCCACGCAGCAACAAGAACGATCTGCAGTGGTTGGAAAATGCCCTGAGTCGAGCCTTCAAGGAGCGGCCTCGCAAAGTCAGCAAGTTTGATAGTGACCTGGCCAGCAAGCTCAAGCGGTTCCAGGAGCTGGAGGGTCTCAAGCCCGATGGTGTGGCCGGGCCTCAGACGCTGATCCGTCTGAATGCGCGGGGGCGGGAGCCTATGCCTCGCCTGGATCGACCGGTTGACGAGTTGGACGGCACCGAGCCGGGTGATAACGAGAGGGCGAGCTGATGTCTATTTTACTCTCTGCCAAACGGCAGCATGAACGTCCGGGTCAGGCCTTCGAGGCTAGCCTGGGGCTAGGGATCGAGCGGGAACGGCAGTGGTTAGGCCCCCTCCTGGCGTGGGCCTGTGGATTGCCCTTGTGCCTGTTTCTGGGTGCCGGAGCCAACTACGGCTGGCACTGGCTGCATAACAAGCCACGGGAGGAGCGGGTCGAGCTGCGTGAGGCGACTCCCTTGCCCTATCGGTTGGCCACCACCTCCTACGAGTTCACGACGATTCCATTTCCACAGGCACCAGAGGCGGTTGAGCCGACGCTGGAAACTGTCATGCCGACGACACCATCTCGCAGCTCACCGCTGGACAGCATGAACATGGAGGGGGTCTCTCCCGGGCTGGCACAGAGGTTCCGGCAGGCCGTCGAGGCAGAGCCCGGTGTGCCAGGGGCGAGTGAAATCCAGCCCATCCCTGATAGTGCACCACCCCCGGCGACGCCGCTGGCCGATCTGCCGACATCATTGAGTTCTCAAGTGCCGCCGCTGCGCTACAGCTCCCATGTCTATTCATCGACCGCCAGCAACCGCATCGTGACGCTGAATGGTCGTGATTTCCATGAGGGAGATGAGGTGGCTCCTGGCGTCAAGTTGCTGCAGATCCAGGCGGATTACAGCATCTTCCGCGTCGGGAATCAGAGCTTTAGCCTAGCATCCTTGACCGATTGGAACGGCGGACAGTAAGTCGGCCTCGGTGTTGTTTTCATCAAATAAAAAAGCGCCGAATAGGGCAATGCCAGTCAATTAGGAGGTGCGGGAGAGACAACCTCTCTCGCCAACTCGCCGTAAACCCATCCCTGGGGGCTCGATGGCGGCATCCTTGCCGCCAACGGTTGGCTCAAAAGGCTATCTCTCCCTCGCTAACTAACTGGCATTGGCCGAATAGGTCGCTTTTTCTATCCCAATGCTTGGCGCAGGGTTAATTCATCCAGCGATCTTTGCGGCGGCGCGGGCGTGGCAAGTAGGGGAGTAGCAGGCCGAGTAGCAGGCCGACACCGGCGATGTAGCCCCCCTCACGCCACCAGCGATATTGTTCATCCTGTTCCTTGGTGCCGAGGGATTGCTGTAGCTTGCTGTTTTCTTGGCGCAGGCTCTGCAGCTCTTCGCTCTGTTCATCCAGCCGCTGTTGTTGCTGCTGACTCTGGGCCGAGAGCTGCGCGACCTGTTCGCGCTTGAGCTTGAGTTCCCGCGCTTGCTCCGAGTCAATATTATCTAGTTGATGCTGGAGTTGCTGTTTCTGCGCCTGCAACTCGACTACCTGATTCCGGAAACTGGGGGCACTTTGCAGTGACTCACTGGCGATCCAGGCGGTGCGCCCCTTGCTGTCGATGATCTGGGCATACTTGCCGCTGGCATCCAGCTCGATGAATTGCACCTTGGTCCCGGCCTTGACGCTGCCGAGGATCCGGTATTGCTTGCCCGGGCCACCATGCAGGAAGGTGTAGATATCATCGGAGACATAGCGATCGCTCAGTGGCTTCGACTCCGTGGTTGTTGCGGCCGAGGCCGCTGCTGTGGCCGGTTCGGCCTGAACGCCGCAGAAGGGTACGCTGATGGCAAGTAGCAGGGCAATCGGAGTCGCTTTCACACTAAGTATCCATTTGAGGGCTGAAGCTGCAGCATAAGCGGCACGACAGCCGCCGACAACCCCTGCAGTCAGGCAATTTGGCCCACCCGGCATTTCGCAACACCGAATGATATCTGGATGTGGAGGCGGTAAGGATGAGGCAAGGAGCGATATCGCCCCTTGCCCCGGATCAGCGGCGGGTTAGAGGAATAAGCCCTGCAAGGCCCAGAAGATGACGATGGCCAGCAGGGCTCCGGCTGGTAGAGTGATAACCCAGGAGATGACGATATTGCGCACCACACCGAGGTTGATGGCGGCAATGCCGCGGGCCAATCCCACCCCCATGATGGCGCCGACCAGGGTCTGAGTGGTCGAGATGGGCAGACCGGTGCCTGAGGCGATCACCACGGTACTGGCGGTGGCCAGCTGTGCCGCAAACCCACGGCTAGGTGTCAGATGGGTGATTCCGGTGCCGACGGTGGCCATCACCTTCTTACCCATGATGGCCAGACCCAGCACGATACCGACGGCCCCCAGGGGCAGGACCCACCAGTCGATGTGGCTCTTGGCCACGATCTGCCCGGCATTACTGACCGTAGAGGCTACGGCGGAGAGCGGGCCTATGGCGTTGGCAACATCGTTGGAGCCATGAGCAAAAGCCATGGCACAGGCGGTAACCACCATCAGAATGCCGAATACCTTCTCCACATTGGTGTAGTGCATCCGCACATCGGCCTGGGGGTTGAAGTTCATGCGGCGGATGAGGAACCAGCCAACCAGACCTGCCAGGAGGGCTGTCAGCGTCGAAATCAGCAGGCTCTGCTGGGTATCCAGGTGCAGACCGACGTGCTTGAGTCCCTTCTGCAGGGTGACCACGCAGATCACCAGCGCCGTCAAAAAGATATAGAAGGGGCCAACCCGTTTAGCGTTTTGCAACGGATTGTCGGTGTTGAAGATGAAATGTTGCACGCTGATAAACAGCAGGTAGGCCAACAGTCCCAAAAGTGCCGGGGTGATGATCCAGGAGCCGACGATGCCGGCAAACTTGCCCCACTGCACGGCCTCGGGACCCACGCTGACCAGGGTGAAACCGACGATGGCACCTATGATGGAGTGGGTGGTGGAGACAGGCCAGCCATAGTGAGAGGCCAGCACCAGCCAGAGCCCGGCGGCCAGCAGGGCTGCGATCATCCCCAGCACCAGCAACTCGGGGTGCGCCGTAAAGGCCAGGCTGTCGATGATGCCATCTTTGATGGTGGCGGTAACTTCACCGCCAGCTAGATAGGCTCCGGCAAATTCGAAGATCATGGCGATGATGATCGCCTGTCGTATGGTCAGCGACTTGGTACCGACCGAGGTGCCCATGGCGTTGGCGACGTCATTGGCACCGATACCCCAGGCCATCAGAAAACCAAAAGCGGCGGCAATCAGCACCAGTTGGGTGCCATATTGAGTGATAATATCCATTGATTGGTCTCGTCAGGGTTAGTTACGGGCGAGCATGAGTTCAAGGCGGGTACCGACACGATCGGCCTGATCGGCCAAATCGCCGATATGATCCAGCACCTTGTAAAGAAACATCGCATCAATCGGGTTCATATGCGCCTCTTGTGCGTAGAGTTTTTGTCGTAATTGCACCTGCAGTCGGTCGGTATCATCCTCGATCTCATCGAGTTGCTGGACCATCTGCTCGACCAGCTCCAGCTCCCGACCCCGAAAGCCGGTTTCCAGCAGGTCATCCAGTTCACCGATGGCTTGGGTGGCCAGGGCTGTGGCATCGAGACAGCGGCTAATATAGGCATTGAAGTCATCGCCCAGTCCCGCCGGTATGGCCAGCTTGCGGCCGAGCATGAGCCCGGCGATATCTTTGGCCCGATTGGCTATTTTGTCCTGCTGGCTCAACAACTCCAGCAGATCGGTGCGCGCCAGTGGCATGAACAGCCCTCGGGGGAGTCGCAGGCGAATTCCCCGCTTGAGTTGATCCGCCTCTCGCTCCAACTGCACAATCGCCAGTTGGTGCTGTTCGGCTGTGTTCCAGTCTCCTGCTTCGATTGCTCGAAAGAAGGGGAGTAGCTGACTGCAGCAGTCATGCACCTTGTCGATGTGCTTCTGCATGGGCTTGAGTGGAGACTTGGCAAATAGCCCCAATATGGTATTAACTGGCATGACGATACCTATCTTGGTGAATTTGTGTGCATTATGGTGCCGCAGGCGCGCATCCTAACCGAACCTGCTGGCGGAAATAACACGGAATTTCATGTTAAATATAGCGGTTAAACCAGAGAATCCAGAAATGGATACCCTGAATCCCCTCCTGATCGGACTTGTTTGATGACCACTGAAGTAGAACTGAAATTTCTGGTAGACCGTGATTTTTCGGCAGAGCTGGCTCAACGACTCGCCGCCTATACGGTACTGGCGACGAGTGATCGGCAGTTGGCCAACACCTATTTTGATACCGAAGAGAGAGCCCTGCGCGGTTGGCAGTGTGGCTTGCGTGTGCGCACTCAGGATGGTCAGCACGAGCAGACCATCAAATGTGCGGGGCAGTCCATTGGCGGGCTGCACCAGCGCCCCGAGTATAATCTGCCGCTGGAGGGGGAGTGGCCCGTGTTGACCGCTTTCCCGTCCGATATCTGGCCACAAGGGGTCGACATTGGAGCCCTGCAGAATGGGCTGCGACCACAATTTCGTACCGATTTTCGCCGCCAGGCTTGGCGTCTGCTGCTGACCGATGGCAGTGAGGTGGAGCTTGCATTCGATCAGGGGAGCATCGAAGCGGCTGGACGGCAAGAGCCTCTGTGCGAGCTGGAGCTGGAGTTGATCTCCGGCCAGACGGAAAGCCTGTTTACCTTGGCGCGTGAGTTACTCAGCCTCGGCGGCTTACGGTTGAGCGGCATCTCGAAGGCGCAGCGGGGGTATCGACTTGCTGGGTTGACTCCGGAGCCTGAGGTGCAGCGGATGGGCTTTGTACCGGTCAATGATGGTATGTGCGTGGCCGATGGCCTGTTGGCGGTGTTCGGCTATGCGCTGACCCATTGGCAGTATCATGAACAGCTGTTTATCGAGCAACCAAGCCTGGCGGCCCTGACCCAGTTGCGCAATGGGGTATTTCTGTTGCAACAGACTCAACAGATATTTGCCGATCTCTTGCTTGATCTGCCTGCTCGACACTGGCAAGCCGAGTTAAGTTGGCTGGAGGGGGAGTTGGCCTGGCTGGATGAAGCTCTGGCGCTGGAGCGGCTGACGGACGAACGCGGTCACTATCTGCGAACATTGAAGTGTCACGATCTGCTGCTCGACGCCCTCCATCAGCAGCAACAAGGTCTGCCGCCGTTGACTGGGATCCGGCAGATCTGCCACTCGCCGCGTTACGCTGCCTTGATGCTGGCACTCAATCACTGGCTGTTTGCCGTGCGCCAGGCGGGCTCGAGTTATTCCGCGTTGGCCAGTCAGCCATTGCGACATTATGCGCAAGCCATGCTGGATCGGAGCTGGCGGGAGTTGCATCAGGGCGACATGATGGCGCCACAACTGGATTACTCCGCCTACCTGATTCTGGTGGGTAAACTCAGACGCAACCTGCTGGTAGGGGTCAGTTTCGCCACCCTGTTTGATGAGGAGCAGCAGCAGGGATTTCGGCTGCCCTGGCTGAATATATTGCGCCGGATGGAGGATCTCGAACACTTCGAGGTACTCGATGGCATGGCGGCTACGTTGCCGACGGTGGCACATCTGGAGCTTGGTGAGTGGCTCACCAGCAAGATAGAGCCTCGTCTTATCGAACTGGATCAGGCTCGGCTACAGGCTCGGGATATGGAGCCCTATTGGCAGGGTGACAGCGATGACGTCAGTGAGGACGCTCCACAGCCGTAAGCTCCACTCGACCTCTTTTTACGGATCGTCGCTCAGGCGATCCGGATCCCTCTTTTCCCGCGCCAGAGCTGCCGCAGTCGGCTTCCGATGCTAGATTGAAGCTCTCTGCGCTCTCTGGCGCTTCGTCATGCAAGGACTCTCCATGTCTGCACTCATCATCTCCGCATTACCCGTGTTGCTCCAGGAGCAGGCCGAACGCCACTGGGCCCGGCTGCTGCCGCGTCTGAGTGGTGATCAACTGTCGGCTCTCGAGGCTTTTCAGCCGCAGATCATGCCCCTGTTCGCCCTCTCCGATTTTATCGCCGAATCGGCAATCCATTCGCCAGATCTGTTGCTCGAACTGCTGCAATCCGGCGAGTTAAGCCAGGCGGTTCGCCATCCTGACTACGCTCCGACTCTGGAATCCATGGTGAGCTCCGTGGCTGATGAGGAGTCACTCAAGCGTGTGTTGCGGCGTTTCCGTCGGCGCCAGATGATGGCTATCGCCTGGCGTGAGTTATCCGGTCTGGCCGAGGTCGAAGAGAGTTTCAGCCACCTGTCGACTCTGGCCGATGTGTTAATTTCACAGGCTCTGACCTGGCTCTACGCGCGAGCCTGCCGTGAGCAGGGGACGCCGGTCAACGCCGAAGGGGTGGCTCAACCTCTGGTCGTGCTGGGCATGGGCAAGCTTGGCGGGGGCGAGCTCAACTTCTCCTCTGACATCGATCTGATCTTCAGTTTTCCAGAAAATGGTCAGACGCAGGGGGGCCGACGGGCGCTGGATAACCAGACCTTCTTTATCCGCCTGGGGCAGCAGCTGATCAATGTGCTGCATCAGACCACCACCGATGGTCAGGTGTTCCGTGTCGACATGCGTCTGCGGCCGTTTGGCGATGCCGGGCCCCTGGCGGTCAGCTTCACCGCGCTGGAGGATTACTATCAGCACCATGGCCGTAGCTGGGAGCGCTATGCGATGGTTAAGGCCCGGGTGCTGGGGCCGCAGAGTGCGGCCGGTGACGAGTTGCAGCAGATGCTGCGTCCCTTCGTCTATCGACGCTACATCGATTTTGGTGCCATCGATGCCCTGCGCAAGATGAAGGGGATGATTGAGGCCGAAGTGCGGCGCAAGGGTCTCAAAGACAACATCAAGCTGGGGGCTGGTGGCATTCGGGAGGTTGAGTTCATTGCCCAGGTCTATCAACTCATCCGTGGCGGGCGCGAACGGGCGCTGCAGATCCGTCACCTGCCGGATGTGTTGACCGAGTTGGGACGTAGTGGCGATCTGGCCCCGGCGAGCGTCGAGGCCCTGCTCACCTCCTATCGTTTCTTGCGCCGCGTCGAGAATATCTTGCAAGAGATTGGCGATCAGCAGACCCAGACCTTACCGGAGAGTGAACGGGATCGTCTGCGCCTCATCACGGTGCTTGGGTTTGCTGACTGGGCGAGTTTCTACGCCCATCTGAGCGAGGTGATGGCCGTGGTGCGGCGTGAATTCGTCGCCGTGATCGGTGCCGATGAGGCGGAGCAGGACGATGTGCCGCAGATTTGGCACGACTTGTGGCAGACCCAGTTATCCCTGGAGGAGGCGGTTCCTCTGCTGCAGCCATTTTGTCCGCAGGATGCTGAGGCGTTGGCGCATCAGTTGGTGGAGTTCCGCGAGGCTTGTCAGCGCAGAACCATAGGGCCCCAGGGGCGTGAAGCCTTGAATCGGCTGATGCCGCATCTGCTGTTGGCTGTCAGTCAGAAACAGCAGCCGGCTGTGCTCTTTGAGCGGGTTCGCGGCCTCCTGATCCAGATCATCACCCGCTCGGCCTACCTGCAACTGCTGGTGGAGAATCAGGGGGTGTTGAATCAGCTGCTGACGCTGTGCGATGCCAGTGGCGTGGTGGCCAGCCAGTTGGCCCGTTTCCCGATTCTGCTGGATGAGTTGCTGGATCCGCAGCAGCTCTATCACCCGACGCCGCTGGATCAGTACCGCGACGAGTTGCGTCAGTATCTGATGCGGGTGCCGGAGGAGGACGTCGAACAGCAGATGGAAGCGTTGCGGCAGTTCAAACAGATCCAGCTGTTGCGCATCAGTGCCGCCGATATCGTCGGTGCCCTGCCGCTGATGAAGGTCAGTGACCATCTGACCTGGCTGGCGGAGGCGATCCTGGAGGAGGTGGTCAGCCAGGCCTGGAATCAGTTGATCGTGCGTTATGGTCTGCCACCCGAGGCGCGGTTGAGTGGTTCCCGTGAGTTCTGTGTGGTGGCCTATGGCAAGTTGGGGGGCATTGAGCTCGGTTATGGATCGGATCTGGATCTGGTATTCCTGCATGGAGGTGACCCGAACAGCATGACGGATGGTGAGCGCGCCATCGATGTACGCCAGTTCTATGTGCGCTTGGCTCAACGCATCCTGCATCTGTTCAGTACGCGAACGCCATCCGGGATCCTCTATGAGGTCGACATGCGGTTGCGTCCGGCCGGTGATGCCGGGTTGCTGGTCTCGTCGTTACATGCCTATGAACACTATCTCGAACATGAGGCCTGGACCTGGGAGCATCAGGCGCTGGTACGGGCCCGAGCGGTTGTTGGTGAGCCGACCATAGTTGGCGAGTTCAATCAGATCCGTCAGCGGGTGCTCTGTCGTCATCGTGAGTTGGGCGAGTTGCGCCAGCAGGTTGTCGACATGCGTGACAAGATGCGCAGCCATCTGCTGCGGGGAACGGCCGATGAGTATGATCTGAAGCAGGGGATTGGTGGTATGACCGATATCGAGTTCATCGCCCAGTTCCTGGTCTTGGCCCACGCCGAGGCTCACCCGGTGGAGTTGACCCGCTGGAGCGATAATGTCCGCATCTTCGACACCTGTGCCGAGCAGCAACTCTTGAGTGACGACGAGGCGGCCCATCTCAAGCGGGCTTATCTGGCAATCCGCGATGTGGCCCATCGCTGTACCCTTTCGGGCCGCAGTCGGATTATCGCAGCGGATGAGCTGTTGCAGGAGCGGGGGTGGGTCACGGCCCTCTGGCAAAAATTGCTCGGCTAGAGGGGTTCAGAACCACGGTTTTTAAGATGAAAAAGCACTGCGTAGGCAGCAATGCTGATCTGATAAGGCAGGGAGTGTTCCCATTGAACCAACCGTTGGCGGCAGGGATGCCGCCATCGAGCCCCCAGGGATGGGTTTACGGCGTGTTGGTGAAAGGGAACCTTCCTGTATTTTCCCTAAGTGAATGACATTGCAGCAAAGGCAGTACTTTTCCGAGGCTGGGGGCATACAAGGATGGCGACTCAGACGGAATACAAGGAGGGATCGTCCTTGTTGGGCCGGGTTTTGAAGCGTCTGTGTAGCCACATGTACTGCTCGGGGGCTTGGCGCACGGCGGCTTCGATGACTCGATTGCTGCGACTGGCATCCAGGTGGTCATCGCCACTGGGAAAATCGGCCAGCGGCGCTTCGATGACCAATCGGTAGCCACCTTGTGGCAGACGGAGTGTGTAGCAGGGCAGCACCACAGTATTTTTGACGCGTGCCAGGGTAGCGGTTCCGGTAATGGTGGCACTCTGCTCCACGGCGAAGAAGGGGACGAAGACGCTGGCGTGACGACCGTAGTCATGGTCCGGGGCATACCAGAGAGCCTCACCCTTGCGCAGAGCCTTGATCATCCCCTTGATGTCCCCGCGATCGAGCAGGTACTTGTTGGAGCGGGTTCGTCCTCGCACCTGAGCATATTCGAGCACCGGATTATCATTCGGGCGATAGACACCGACGCCGGGTTGCAGCAGACCGAACATGCGAGCGTTGAGTTCCAGAGTCATGAAGTGGCAGGAGAGCAGCAACATACCGGAGCCTCCGGCCACGGCATGGCGGACATGCTCTTCACCCTCGATCTGCATCCAGCGCCGCATCCGGCGATCGGACCAGAACCAGGCCATGCCGGTTTCAAATACCGCACAACCGACATTTTCGAAGTTGGCTATCAGCAAACGTTCCCGTTCGGCAGCTTCCAGTTCAGGGAGGGCCAGCTGCAGATTGCGACGTGCGATCTGCACACGGCGTTTCAGCAGTCGCATGGCGATGCGGCCTAAGCGACGGCCGATAGCCATTTGCCATGGATGGGGTAATTGGACCAGCAACCAGAGCAGTCCCAGGCCGCACCAGAGCAGCCAGTAGCGGGGATGTAACATCGTCAGACTCAAGCGAGCGGAAGGCATCGAGATACTCCATGACGGTAAAAACGCTCCGCATCTTAGCAGATTTGCCTTGCATCAGGCGAATCACACTGCGCCCTGTGGTAGACTGCGCCGGGATTTTGTCTGTGAGAGACTTGAGTTATGAAAATCACGCTGCCTGATTTTGAAAAAGCCCGAGTGTTGGTGGTGGGCGATGTCATGCTGGACCGGTACTGGTCTGGCCCTACGGGGCGCATTTCACCCGAAGCACCTGTACCCGTGGTCAAGGTTGAGCACAACGAAGAGCGGCCCGGCGGCGCGGCGAACGTAGCGTTGAACGTGGCGGCATTGGGGGCTGGCTCACTGTTGCTGGGGTTGACCGGCCAAGACGAAGCTGCGGCAGCGCTGAGTGATAAGCTGACCTCGGTCGGTGTGAAGAGTGATTTCGTGGCGGTTGCCAATTTTCCGACCATCACCAAACTGCGGATCCTCAGCCGCAACCAGCAGCTGTTGCGCCTTGATTTCGAAGAGGGATTCCATGCGGTGGATCCTGAGCCCTTATTGGCTAAGATGCGCGCTCTGTTGCCTGAAGTCGATGTTGTCATCCTCTCCGATTATGGCAAGGGGGCTCTGGAGTCGGTACGCCAGATGATCGCCATGGCCCGCGCGGCCAAGGTGCCGGTTCTGGTCGATCCCAAGGGAACCGATTTTGATAAATATCGCGGAGCCACCCTGCTGACACCGAACATGTCTGAATTCGAAGCTGTGGTCGGTAAGGTGCGTGATGAGCAGGAGCTGGTGAAGAAAGGTCTGGCTCTGATCGAGCGTTTCGAGCTCGAGGCCCTGCTGGTGACTCGCTCAGAACACGGCATGACGCTGCTGCGCGCCAATCAGGATGAACTGCACCTGCCCGCGCAGGCCCATGAGGTTTTCGACGTCACTGGGGCAGGGGATACCGTCATCGGTACTCTGGCGACTGCGCTGGCGGCCGGGAAGTCGCTGGATGAGTCTTGTGCTCTGGCCAATACGGCTGCTGGTATCGTGGTTGGCAAGCTAGGCACCTCAACCGTCAGTCCGATTGAACTGGCGAATGCCGTCTATGGGGATAATGAGTCCGGTTTTGGTGTCGTGACCGAGCAGCAACTGAAGTTTGCGGTCGACGCGGCTCGCCGTCGTGGTGAACGAGTGGTGATGACCAACGGTTGCTTCGATATTTTGCACGCTGGGCATGTCTCCTACCTGCAAAATGCACGCAAGCTGGGTGACCGCTTGATCGTGGCAGTCAATGATGATGCCTCCGTTTCTCGCCTCAAGGGGCCTGGCCGCCCGGTCAATCCGGTTGACCGTCGCATGGCGGTTCTGGCTGGCCTGGGAGCCGTCGACTGGGTCGTACCATTCAGTGAGGACACGCCACGCCGGGTCATTGCCGAGGTGTTGCCGGATCTGCTGGTCAAGGGTGGTGACTATCAACCGCACGAGATCGCCGGTTACGAAGAGGTGACGGCTAACGGTGGTCAGGTGCTGGTCCTCAACTTCGAGGATGGTTGTTCAACCAGCGGCATCATCCGAACCATACTGGAACGAGAGTCTTAAGCGGCCTCGGCGCCATGACTTGGCTTTCGCCACCTGAGCCGAAAAACCCCGACGAGTCGGGGTTTTTTTATTAGTCCGATTTGAATGCATAAAAAAGGACGCTTGGTTGCCCAAGCGTCCTCTCATGGTCTGGCGGCTGATGCTCAGGCGCTTTGTGAGATCGGAAATTGACGATCCAGCATGATGTAGAGAGCCAGTGCCAGACTGCCTTCACCGAAGAAACGCTTCACACCATCCAGATCCTCGACGGTGACGGCTTGATAACTCTTCTCCTCGTCATCGATTACTGTCATACGTTGACAGACATATTTGTTGGTGCGGGTCTGGAAGAGCTTCAGATAAGCCAGACGACGATTGTCTTTGGCATGACGCTCTTCCACATTACAGATCTGCCAGCCAAGGAAGATGATATCGCGGCCATTATCGCGGGTGACTGTCTGTTCCAATGGCTCAGAGGTCAGGCTGGCACAGAGATCTGGACGTTCCTTGATGATAGCGTCGGCATGATCTTGCTCGCTGACTGTATTCAGAGTGCCGCTCTGCGGGCTCTGTCCAAATAGCTGCTTGGCTTTAT
>JAGOXX010000119.1 GCA_018059485.1 Aeromonadaceae bacterium
GGGAAGTTCAGGCCGTCATACTCCATCAGGAATCCGATGGCATTACCGTGGGCACCGCAGCCAAAGCAGTGATAAAACTGCTTCTCCGGGCTGACCGAGAAGGAGGGGCTCTTCTCGTTGTGAAACGGACAGCAAGCCTGGTAATTTTTGCCAGCCTTTTTCAGTCGGACACGACTATCGATCAGCTCGACAATATCGGTGCGAGCCAGCAGTTCATCAATGAAGGATTGGGGGATCTTGCCTGCCATGTCGGGATCTGCTCGTTGGGTTGTGCGTGCGCTAGCGGAACGGATCAGCGAACTCGTGGAGTGGGCTGATGGGTGAGAGATAAGGTCGCATAAATAAAGAAGCCGCGCCATCCTTCGGATGCGCGGCTGATACTCGAAACGTCTTCTATGCGATATTACGCCAGTCGCGCCTTAATCTTGGCACTGACTACACCCATATCAGCACGCCCCTGAAGTTGGGGACGGAGTGCATTCATCACCTTGCCCATGTCTTGCATGCCATGAGCGGCAAGCTGGGTCACTGTGCTGTCAATCAGAGTGTCGATTTCGGCCTCGCTGAGTGGCTGAGGCAAAAAGGCTTGCAGAACCACGATCTCGGCTGATTCAACATCGACCAGATCCTGACGTCCTGCGGCTTCGAACTGACTGATGGAATCCTTGCGTTGTTTGACCATCTTGGTCAGTACGGCAATGATCTCTTCATCATTCAGGACGGTGCGGGTATCGACCTCTTTTTGTTTAATCTCGGCCATCAACAGACGGATAGTGCCGACGCGAGCCTTATCTTTGGCAAGCATCGCCGTCTTCAACTCACTCTTCAGTTGTTCCTGTAGAGACATGGCCGAGGTACTCCGGTTTAAGCGCGATTAGTACAGACGGTTACGACGAGCGTTTTCGCGGGCCAGCTTCTTGGCATGACGCTTAACGGCAGATGCCTTGGCGCGCTTGCGAATAGTGGTCGGCTTTTCGTAGAACTCACGGCTACGAACGTCGGCCAGGATACCGGCCTTTTCGCAGGAACGCTTGAAGCGACGCAGAGCGACATCAAATGGCTCGTTTTCACGTACTTTAATTACTGGCATGTGCCTCTCACCTCAGAGATAGATATCTTACGGCTAACTACAAACGCCATGAATGCGTTGAGCAGCCCGAGTAAAAATGGTGCGAAATTCTAATCCGATTGGGCGGCTAAAGTAAACCCTTATCAGAAGAGACTGGTGTAAAAAACCGCCGGAGGGTAACATACCGCCCTCAATTTTTCAGCGGTTTTTTCCCGTCATGCGTGTTTTAGGTATTGAAAGTTCCTGCGACGAGACCGGGATCGCGATCTACGACGATCAGCAGGGGATCCTCTCTCATCAATTGTATAGCCAGGTCAAGCTACACGCCGATTATGGTGGTGTGGTGCCCGAGTTGGCAAGCCGGGATCATGTTCGCAAAACTTTGCCCTTGATTCAGGCGGCACTGGCCGAAGCTGGTTGCACATCTGCTGACATTGATGGCATCGCCTATACCGCTGGGCCTGGTCTGGTCGGGGCTCTGTTGGTAGGGGCAACGATTGGTCGCAGTCTGGCTCTGGCTTGGAATAAGCCCGCTGTGGCTGTGCATCATATGGAAGGTCATCTGTTGGCGCCCATGCTGGAAACCCATGCGCCTGAGTTTCCGTTTCTGGCATTGCTGGTTTCTGGTGGTCACACCCTGCTGGTGCGGGTGGATGGTATCGGCCGTTATCAGATCCTGGGTGAGTCCATCGACGATGCTGCCGGTGAGGCTTTTGACAAGACAGCCAAACTGTTGGGGCTGGATTATCCTGGTGGTGCGCGTCTGTCGAAGATGGCCGAGCAGGGGACTCCGGGGCGCTTTGTATTTCCGCGGCCGATGACGGACCGACCTGGCCTCGACTTCAGCTTCTCTGGCCTCAAGACCTTTGCGGCCAACACCATCCATGCGCAGGGATTGGATGAGCAGACCAAGGCCGATATCGCTCATGCCTTTGAAACCGCGGTGGTCGA
This sequence comes from Aeromonadaceae bacterium, assembly GCA_018059485.1. Classification (GTDB taxonomy): domain Bacteria; phylum Pseudomonadota; class Gammaproteobacteria; order Enterobacterales; family Aeromonadaceae; genus Pseudaeromonas. Next base: position 2,021 of record JAGOXX010000119.1, read on the forward strand.
TACTCTGGCCATCAAGTGCAAACGCGCGTTGAAAGAGACCGGCCTCAAGCGACTGGTCATGGCTGGCGGGGTGAGTGCGAATCGTCAACTGCGTTCGCAGTTGGCTGAGATGATGAAATCGCTCGGTGGTGAAGTGTTTTATCCTCGCCCAGAATACTGCACCGACAACGGCGCCATGATCGCCTACGCAGGCTTGCAACGCCTGCGGGCGGGTCAGACTGTTGGCCTGGAGATCAGCGTCCAGCCACGCTGGAGCCTGGATAGCTTGCCGCCGGTTTGAGCCGTTCTCTGATTACCGACGCCGCCCTCAGGGGCGGCGTTTGTTTTTGCGTTGCCAGATCTTGTCTTCCTGGCCATTGAGTAGACGGGAGATGTTTTCGCGGTGTCGGTAGACCACTAGGGCGCACAGCATGGCGACCGGCATCGTGTATTCGGGTTTTAGCCAATAGGTGTAGAGGGGGGCTAGGAGCGCCGCGACCAGAGCGGCCAGCGATGAATAGCCACTGAGTAGCAGGACTATGACCCAGGTGGCCAGCATCATGGCCCCCATGTCGAAGCCTATGGGCAACATGGTGCCAAGTGCGGTGGCAACACCTTTGCCACCTTGGAAATGAAAAAACAGCGGATACATGTGACCGAGGCAAGCCGCGACCCCGATAAGGCCGAGGAAGAAGGGGGTGATCCCCAGATACCAGGCCAGATAGACGGGGGCAGTCCCCTTGCAGAGGTCGCACACAAAGACCAGTATGGCGGCGGATCGACCGCCAAGGCGCAGGACATTGGTGGCTCCGGGGTTATGGGAGCCGTGTTCCCTTGGATCGGGCAGGCCATAGCAGCGGCATACCAGGATGGCGCTGGAGATGGAGCCGCCCAGATAGGCGAGGATGATCATGGCTAGGCTTAAGGCTGTCATGCTCTCTCAAGGGTTGTCTTGGTGCTACAGTGGGGTAAGATCACCGCACAATGGGGCTTGATCATAGGCCCAGATGAGTAAAAGAGTTATCCGACCTCTGCAGGTTAACAGATGAGAGAGAAAAAATGGATAAGGTGTTTATCTCCGGTTTAGAGGTGCTCTGTACTATAGGTGCTTACGACTGGGAGAAGGAGATCAAACAAAAGCTGATCTTCGATCTGGAGATGGATTACGACAATCGTCCGGCCGGAGAAACCGATGATCTGGCGCGTGCTCTGGATTACTCCTGTGTCGCGTCTCGAGTGACTGCATTAGTGCAAGACTCTCCGGTTGAGCTGGTCGAGACCATGGCTGAGCGGGTGGCGGCTTTGATTCTCCAGGAGTTCGCGGTGCCTCGCGTCCGGGTTCGGGTAACCAAGCCTGCGGCCGTGGCAGCGGCGCGCGGTGTTGGTGTCGAGATAGTGCGGGAGGCCTGATGGCACTCATCTATATCGGGGTTGGCAGTAACATTGAGCCTGCACGTTACATCCCCTTGGGTGTGCAGGCCATGGCCGAGTGCTTTACGTCACTGCGTCTATCGACAGTCTATGAGAGTGCCGCGTTCGGGTTTAGTGGCAATAACTTTTATAATCTGGTGGTCGAGGCGCAAACCGAGTTATCGGTGACCGAGGTGCTTGCAACCCTCAAGCAGCTTGAGTTTGCTCATGGCCGGGCAGCAGATGCCCGCAAGTTTTCCTCCCGGACTCTGGATCTGGATCTGCTTTGCTATGACCAGCTGGTACTGGATGGGCCAACCGTTCTGCCGCGTCCCGATATCTTGACTCGCGCATTTGTTCTGCGCCCGTTCGCCGAGCTCAATCCTTCCTATCATCACCCGGTCGTGGGTATGACGCTGGCTCATCTGTGGCAGCGTTATGATGCGGCGAGTCAGCCGCTGACACCGGTCCAGTTGGACTGGGCTATTCAAGCCGAGAGTGAAGTTATTCATGTCTGATCTGCATGCCGTTATCCTGGCCCTGCTGCAAGGGCTTACCGAGTTTTTACCCGTCTCCAGTTCGGCTCACCTGATTCTCCCCTCCCAACTGCTGGGGTGGCCGGATCAGGGTATTGCCTTTGATGTGGCCGTACATTTCGGAACCCTGTTAGCCGTGGTGCTCTATTTCCGACAGGATCTGCTGCAGATGACTCGAGCCTGGGGGCGCTCTGTGGTGACTCGCCAATGTGATGCCCAGGGGCGAATCGCCTGGTTTATTCTGTTGGCGACGATCCCGGGCGGTTTGGCTGGTCTGCTGCTCAATGATGTGGTGAGTACCTATCTACGAGCCTCTGTGGTGATTGCCATCTCGACCATCTGCTTTGGTCTGTTGATGTTGCTGGCTGACCGAGCCGGGAGCAAGCGACGCGTGTTGGCTGATATGACTCTCAAACAGGCGCTGGTGATCGGTTGTGCCCAGGCTGTGGCGCTGATCCCCGGTACCTCGCGCTCCGGTATCACGATGACGATGGCGCTGTTTTTGGGCTATAAGCCACAGGCGGCGGCTCGTTTCTCCTTTTTGCTCTCGGTCCCGATGATCCTGATGGCGGCTGGCTATGAGGGGCTTGCCCTGTTCTCTGGCAGTGAGCCGGTGGCGTGGCGCGCCATGCTCATCGGCATCGCGGTATCGTTTGTCAGCGCCCTGTTGGTCATTCACCTGTTCCTCAAGATGCTGGCACATGTTGGCTTGTGGCCATTCGTCCTCTATCGCTTGCTGTTGGGGGCGGGACTGCTGCTCTTTGTTATTTGA